>NZ_JACJEY010000097.1:0-7338 GCF_014164295.1 Pseudoalteromonas sp. SG43-7 | reverse complement strand
GACTACCCAGAAAAGCCATTTGCAGAAATAAGCACAGCAAGAAAATGGGTGGCAGGGTTTGTAGATTGGTACAATAACGAGCATTTGCACAGCGGTATAAAATTTGTCACGCCAAATCAGCGTCACTTAGGTTTAGATAAAGAAATATTAGCCAAGCGCCAGCAGGTAAACGATGCGGCTAGATTGAATAACCCTGGTCGTTGGTCAGGAAAATCACGCGATTGGTCAATAATTAAGGAAGTAAATTTAAATCCTGAGAAAAAAGAAGAAATGCGGGTGGCATAAAATTTAACTTGAGGCGACAACTAACTTGAAAAACTCCGCTTTACTATTTTTCATTACAGCTCTCCGTTGCTAATATCAGCTTTCAATCCATTTTTAGCACCAGACACTTTGTTTTTTACTATAGACATCCCTTCCTCTAGAATATTTTTGATTATGATACTCTCTTTATTTTTCCAAATTACGTTAACCCTTTTCGAAAACAATTGATTGTTCTTATCGACGAGCCAAATCTTGTCGCCATCAATAGAAGATAAAGGAACTTTAAGTACATTTTTAAAAGTAGGTAAAGTTAGCTCTGCGGCCACAAATTCATTTATCATCAGCGTTCCACTGTCATTATCTACAGTTAGATAAACACTTTGTAGTTGGCTAGTTAGCGCTTGTGTTGGAGGTATTTGAGATATATGGGCATTAAAAAATGTATTATCGTCTCGATAAACCTTAAACCTTAAACCTTAAACCTTAAACCGCTGACCAATAGACAATACTGAAGCAACATCGTGAGGTATTGATAAGCTTACCCTAAGCTCAGAGAGTTGAGCAAAAGTACCAATCTTATCTCCCTTTTTAACAAAGTCGCCTTGGTAAGCGCTCTTTTCTAAAACGACGTAGTTTTCTTTAGATTGAAATTTACAACGTTCTAAATTTTTTTTTGCGAGTTCTAGGTTGCTTGTTGCAATTAAAATATTAGCTTTAGCTATTTCTAATTGAGGCTTTCGCAACATTAATGATTCTTGTAGTTTTAAATTAGGGCTGTCTTTTTTAGGTCTAACCCTTTTGTATTCACTTTTCGAAAAGCGTTGCTCACCGAGCTCAAGCTTTAAGTTAGCTTCTGCTACTTTAAGCTCTCCCAATCGAGCTTGTAGCTGGTTTTTATAGTCCTCATCATCAATATGATAAATAGTTTCACTCCTATTTACTCGACTACCAACTTCAAAATTATTATTAAGGAATAAAATTTCACCTTCGACTTGTGCAAATAAAGTTAGAATATTTGGTGTTTCTATTCGGCCATAAGCTTGATAACTGGGTGTAAATTCTTGAGGTTTAGCCTTTAATATATTGACTACTAAAGCTTTGTTATTACTGGATGATAAAGGCAGTTTGGGAGGTGTTGCCAAAATAATTAATGCACAAATTGCTACGCTAAAAGTAATAAGAACAGTGATTATTTTCACTTTATTGACTTGCATTTCTAGTCCCTAATTTTATTGAGAAGGAAGTTGTTTTTTCTTTCGTTAGAATTTTTAGTAAATACAAACCTATTAGCTAAAAGGTAGTTACTTACCAAACCGGCCATAATTCCTAAGCAAAAAGCGAAGTGAATTAAGAAAAGCTCTTTGGCTATCCAAAAAACTATTAAATTGATTACGCCAGATAAATGAGCTGCGAACATGTGCTTACTCCATTGTTTTACAGCGCTTTCATAAGCCTGGTTATTGAAGGTGTAAACTCTATTACCTAACCATGTTGTGCTAGCTGCTAGCCAAAATGCTATTGCGCGTGCGGTTATAATTGAATCGATATGATTTACTAAAATAAAAAAAATAAAACTATCAACAATGAACCCTGCACCTCCTACAAAACAAAATTTTTTTAGTTGCTGCATTATTAAGCATTAAATAATTAATCGTAGAGCCATTATTAATTAGAAGATGTCTATAAATTGTCTTGATGCATTGACTTTTTATAGACTCAGGTTGTTTTAAGCTTGCTTTGTAAAATTATTGGAGAGCTTAATGAAACTGGTCGAACACCCTAAGTCTGTTAATGAAGATATAACGCTGAGCATCATAGTGCCTGTTTATAACGAGCAAGAAATGCTGCCTATCTTTAATCACCACCTATCGAAAGCTCTAAGCTTGTTATTAAACGAGCATGTGGAAGTCATTTATATTAATGATGGAAGTACTGACGATAGCTGGAATGCAATGTCAAATTTAACCAATCATTATGCCGATATTGAATGCATTAACTTAAGTCGTAACTTTGGTAAAGAAGCCGCGATGACCGCTGGTATAGATAATGCTAGAGGTGAAGCTATTATTTTATTGGATGCTGATTTACAAGATCCACCTGAACTTATTCCTAAAATGCTAAATGCATGGAAACAAGGTTTTGATGTTGTAAATATGAAACGGTCATCCCGCTTAGGTGAGTCACGCTTAAAACGTTGGAGCGCTCACATTTATTACAGGTTACTTGACCATTTATCTGAGGTTCCATTACAAAAGGACGTAGGTGATTTTAGGCTATTAAGTAGAAGAGTTGTTGATGATATAAAGAAATTATCAGAAAGAAGCCGCTATATGAAAGGAATTCTTTCATGGCCAGGATATAAGCAAACAACAATTAGTTTTGAGCGTCCTGAACGCGTTGCAGGAGAGACAAAGTGGTCTTTCTTTCAGCTGGTAAAGTTAGGCCTATCTGGCATTACAGCTTTTAGTGTAAAGCCTTTACAAATATCGACCTGGGTCGGCACTTTAATATCTACATCCGCATTTTTTTATGGCTTATGGGTTGTTGCCAAGACTCTATTCTTTGGAGAAACCGTTGCGGGTTACCCTTCGATAATGTTGACCCAGTTATTCTTAGGGGGAGTTCAACTGATAGCTATAGGCGTCTTAGGTGAGTATATTGGACGTATTTATGCTGAGACCAAAGGGCGTCCTATATATTTAATAATGGATAAACAAAGCCAAAAGAGTCAGAACGGCATGGTGAAAAAACATGGCTGATAAAATAAATTCTACAGTATATTGGGCTTTAGCAATTATTATTTCCTTGATCGCTATAAGGCTTGTCTCACTAGGACTTTTCCCTCTCTACGATACAACTGAGGCTAGGTATGGGGAAATGGCTCGTATCATGGTAGAAACTCGTAACTGGGTTACCCCTCAGTTTGATTACGACGTGCCATTTTGGGGGAAACCTCCAATTCAAACCTGGCTGAGTGCCATTAGTTTTAATTTTTTAGGTATAAATGAGTTTACTGCTCGTTTACCTCACTTATTGTGTGGTTTATTAACCTGTTACTTGGTCTTTCGATTCACATTATCCCTGACGAATTTAAGTAAAAGTGTTTTATCTATATTGGTGCTAGTTTCTAGCTTAGGGTTTATCGTTGCTATTGGCATGGTTATGACGGATAGTGCTTTGCTTCTTGCTTATACCCTTGCAATGTTTAGCTATTGGCAATGCTATGCTCAAAAAAACCAACTTTATGGCTATTTATTTTTTGTCTCTTTAGCGCTCGGTATGCTAATTAAAGGACCTGTTGCTGTCGTGCTTATAGGGATTTCACTCGTTGTTTGGAGCGCTTGGCAAGGCTGCTTTAAAGTAGCTATAAGACGCTTGCCTTGGGTAAGTGGGATGTTCGTTTTTTTAGGTCTAACTTTACCTTGGTACATTCTAGCCGAAATACGTACTCCGGGCTTTTTAGAATATTTTATAGTTGGTGAACATATTCAGCGATTCCTTGTATCTGGATGGGAAGGCGATCTTTATGGCACAGCGCACGTTAAACCTAGAGGTACAATTTGGTTTTATTGGTTACTGTGCGCAAGCCCTTGGTCATTTTTAGCTTTAGGACTACTATTCAAAAAAGAAAATATTAAAAAAGCACTTAGAAAAGAACCCGACCAGCCAAATATAAATAAGTACCTTATTTGTTGGGTGATTTCGCCACTATTACTATTTACTTTAGCTGGTAATGTGTTGCCAATCTATGTGCTACCTGGTTTTAGTGCATTAGCTATACTGATAGCCTTAAACATAAAATTTACTAAGCTATGCAATTACTTGGCTTTATTTACGGTTTTAACCTTAATAGCTATGTTAAGTGCACTGCTAAAGGGTGCATGGGAGCACAAAAGCGAACATAAGCTACTCGAATTACATCAAAAATCGTTTAAAGAAGCCCCTTTGTATTATTGGAATAAACGCCCATTTAGTGGACAGTTTTATTCAAATGGTAGAGCTAAACAAATAAATGAAAAAGCATATTTACGAGACTTAGTTAACAGTAGTGGAAAAATATATATTGCTATAAAGCAGGACGAGTTTATTATTTTTAAAGATTTATTTGACGCTCATTGTGTTGTTGAAGAAAAATCCACTGTACGTTACCTATTAGTATGCAACGATAAATTTGAAAATAAGGTGTCTATTGAAAATTCTACTGATTGAAGATTGTCATACTGTTGCCGAAGTTATATTTGATTACTTTGAAGGTTCAGAGTTTGAATTAGACTTTGCAGCGACAGGCACGTTAGGTCTTGCATTAGCTCAGTCAAACAACTTTGACTGTATTATTTTAGATATAATGCTTCCCGGTATTGATGGTATAACAGTATGTCATCGGCTTAGAGCTGAAGGATATGATACTCCTATCATAATGCTTACGGCCAGAGATACCGATAGTGACATGTTACAAGGGCTCAAAATAGGAGCTGATGACTATATAGTCAAACCTTTTAATTTAGAACTTTTGGAAGCTAGAATAATAAATGCTGTTCGAAGGAGTTCAGGAAATGGCTTTGCAAAAACAGTTATTTTCGGTCCTGTTACAATTAATCTCAAAACTTGTCAGGTCTGGAGAGAAGGGAGTGAAATCAAACTGACCCCAACTTGTTTCAAAATTATGAAGCTTTTAATAACTAAAGCACCCAATGTAGTTTCTAGGCAAGAGATAGAGGATAGTATTTGGGGAGATGAGCTACCTGATAAAGACATACTTAGAAAACACATATACCAATTGAGACTCAAAATCGATAAGCCTTATGACAAAGATGTTATAGAAACTATACCTAAAACAGGATACAGATTGAGTGAGTGTAATGTTTAAAAGTAAACCAATTAGTCAAATAATTATAAAAGTATATCTATTGGGCGCTTTGATATTATTAGCCTTTTATGGATGCTTATTTTATTACACGGTGTTGTACACTGAAAATCAAGCCAGTGAACAGCGTTTGGCACTAAAAGCTCCCTATCACCTAAAACTTTTTCAAAAAAGCGAAAATACAAAAATAAAAATAAAAATAGATCCGATATTAACAATCTATAATACGTATGAAATTTTACCAAAAAAAATTAAAGATAAAATTAACGTCGACTGGCTGGGTATCCAAAGTATTCATTTTGATGACGACAGTGAATTCACTGTATTTGCGCAAAAAATAAAAATTAATAATGATGAAATTACTGCTTATGCCATTGAGGATGTCGACCAAATAGAGTGGGACGATACATACTTTGCAATTTTCCAAATTATGATACTTTCTTCAGGTGTGATTTTATTCATTGGCTCTGCATTTTTTATTATTAAAATGGCAAAGCGGATAAGCTCTCCGTTTTCAGAGTTAGCTGAAATGCTTGAATATGATTCACATGAAGTTAGTAAACCTTTATCTGTTAATGGAAAATTATCTTTTGAGTTAGAAATGATGCTTGCTAGCATTAATAGCTATCGTAAGCGAATATATTCTGCATTTATTAGGGAGCAAACTTTTACTAGGTATATTAGTCATGAACTACGTACTCCTATGACGGTGATTCGAGGCGGTGTAAGTGTTTTAAGACGAGCAAATAATGATAAGACTACAAAGCAATTAACTAGAATAGATGATGCTGTAATAGAAATGGAGCAGTTAACTCATATTTTCCTATTACTTGCTAGAGACGAAGTTTCAAATACCAGTAACGTTTCAATATCAGACACGTTTATCGACAAAATAGTTAAGAACTTTTCCCCTACTATCAAAGCAAATCAAGTAAATTTCCATTATGACATACAGAATGAATTTTCATTACATGCGCACCCATTACTATTTTCAGCAGTAGTATGTAACTTATTAAAAAATGCTATTAATTGCAGTATTGAAGGTAGTGTAAATTTATTTATTTCTGAACAAAGAATAGATGTTATTGATGATGGATTAGGCCTAAATGAACAACCTCGCGGCTATGAAGGGTTTGGTATAGGCCTCAAAATTGTTCAAGATATATGTGAAAAATACCAGTGGACATTTAACATATCAAATAATATGGAAAAGGGCTGCACCGCTTCAGTGATTTTTAAAACTTAGGGGATTAAATTTATGCTAATCCACCCTCATAGCTTAGTTCTTAAGGAACACAGATCGTGTGACTTCCTATTTTAAAACGGCACATGTCATTATTTTTTTCAATGGATTGCCGCTTACAATTTACCGCTAGTAGCTTAAGTACACGGTGTACCTTACGATTACACTGTGTTTGCTCTATGCAATCCAGAATATCATCCAGCCAAAGATAACTGCACTTACTCGCTCTAAATGTCGAGATCGCACACTTAAATATCGTCGCTGCACTATGGCAGATAAACCGCTTGATAAGTGTTTGCAGTATGCTCAGCCAAACCAGCGATTCTGCAATGTGTGGGTCTCTTGTGATGAATCCCTTAAGGTTATTCCATGACTTTAGCTCTTTGAAAAGTAACTCGATTTGCCAACGAGTCGCGTATATATCGAGTAACTCATCAAAGTTAAACTGTGTTTCTTTTAAATTAGTAACAAGGAAAATAGGGCGTTTTTCATCGGGTAGATAAATAAGCCTGTACTCGGGTCCATTTTTCTTCCAGCGTACTGTTAACTCAAGTGGCTGACTAGCACGCTTTTTGAGCAATGTTTTGAGTTTAATATGCTTTTCTTTAAGCTCTACGCCCGCGCAATAAGCAGATGTGACGGTTGGGTTGATGTTTTTATTCGCTCTAACCAAAAAGTAGCCGCCATCTTGAGATACTTGCTCAAAGTAATCTAAATCAAAATACCCTGCATCAGCAAGTAATAACGTATCTCCAAGTGTGTGACTACCCGGTAAAAAGGCTCGCTCGGTTTCAACATCAGGACGGATATCTATTTCACAAGGCTGTTCGTTAAATAGGTCATAAGTGTCAACAACAACCGAAAAGTGATCCACTCCACCATTTGAATAATGATCCACTATTTATTAAGGTTTTCCATTAATCCGGCTTGTTTCTTTTCTTTGATCCTATAACTTTCCCCCTTAATT
>NZ_JACJEY010000096.1:0-7391 GCF_014164295.1 Pseudoalteromonas sp. SG43-7 | reverse complement strand
TGCAAATTATTATGTCAACACTTAAAAAGCACTCGGACAGCTTAAAACTTATAGCTTACCGCTCTAAAGCTAAATTTTCATACACACATATTTTTCTTCGAGGTACTCGTCGAGCCCTTGGTGGCCACCTTCGCGACCAAGACCTGACTGCTTAACCCCACCGAACGGTGCCACGGGGTTTGATATTAACCCTTCGTTAATACCTACCATGCCGTACTCTAACGCTTCGCTCACTCGGTATATTTGTTTCAAATCTTGGCTATAAAAATAAGCAGCTAAACCATAAGGCACATCGTTGGCCAGTGCTAAAACTTCAGGCTCTTCATCAAATACAATGATACTCACCACCGGGCCAAAAACTTCTTGATGGTAAATGTCCATCTCCGCAGTTACCCCATTTAAAATAAGCGGTGCTTGATAGTTACCACCAAGCTCAACATTATCACCTATTTGTACCGCACCTTTTGCTTTGGCATCTGCAACCAACTCTTGTACTTTTTGCTTAGCTTTAGGATAAATCAACGGCCCTATATCTGTTGAGTCATCAAGCCCATTACCGACTTTCAGTGCTGTAACTTTTTTAGCTAATTTATCAACAACTTGATCAAGCACGCTACGCTGTACAAAAATACGGTTAGCCGCGACGCAAGTTTGCCCGCCATTTCTAAATTTTGCCCCCATAAGTCCCGTTACCGCTTCATCCAAATCGGAATTATCAAAAATAATAAACGGCGCGTTACCACCAAGTTCCATTGAAGTACGCTTAATAGTAGGGGCACATTGTGCAAGTAATTGCTTACCTACGCCCGTTGAACCGGTAAAAGTGAACTTACGAACAAGTTCAGATTCAGTTAGTAACTCACCCACCATTTTAGCGTTTTCAGAGAGCAATACATTAAAAGCGCCTTTTTCAAAACCGGCTTGGTCAGCCAAATAAGCTAATGCTAAAGCACATAAAGGTGTATGTTCCGAAGGTTTTAGTACAAAGCTACACCCAGCGGCATAGGCTGGTGCAACTTTACGGGTAACCATAGCAATTGGAAAATTCCAAGGAGTTATGCCTGCAACCACGCCAATAGGCTGTTTAAAACTAGTTAAACGATGATTGTCATCAGTGGCGGGGATCACATCACCATAGCTACGTTTGGCTTGCTCTGCGAACCACTTAATAAACCCAGCCCCATATTCAACTTCACCAAGGGCTTCTTTTAATGGTTTACCTTGCTCTTTAGTCATTAATTCAGCAAGGGTTTGTTTATGCTGCATAACCAGTTCAAACCAACGCATTAATACATTACTACGCGTTGTGGCATTGGTGGCTTTGAGTTTAATAAATGCGCCGTGAGCGGCGTTGATGGCTTTATGAACCCCATCATCATCGATATCACTTACCATGATGATGCTTTGCTGTGTAGCGGGATCATCAACACTAAAGTGTTTTTCAGTGGAGTAAAACCCACCGTTAATGAAAGAGTCGTTAAATAGTAGATTATTCATAAAACCTCCAAAGCAATTATTACGGCATATAGCCAATGTTATGTTCACCACTGATAAGTGAAAGGTACGAGGTTAAAGGCAAAGACTAGCTCCACCTAAAATCTAACATCTCAATACAACCGCGCGGCATAAAGCCGCGCCTACGCAAATTCAAACATTGATGCCAAACCCGTAGCCGCGTGAGCGTAAATGAGAAGGCATACCCTTAACTTATCTCTAAAGCACAGCACTCTCTTAACCTCTTTGTGAATAAATCACTTAAATCTTTCGCGGCTAAAGCAGGCTCCTACGCAAATTCAAACATTGATGCCAAACCCGTAGGCGCAAGTTTACCTCGCGCAATTTTCCACCTTTATAAACAAAAACACCGCGTTCAAATTGAGCGCGGTGTTTTCTTTGAAGCTTAAGGCTTACAACTTATAGCTGCGCTTTAAATCAATGCTCTTCATTAACGATATTGAGATTGTACTTCGGTATTTCAACTATTAAGTCTTCATCACGGATTATTGCTTGGCAACCTAGGCGTGATTCAGGCTCTAAACCCCATGCTTTATCTAGCATGTCGTCTTCAAGCTCGTCGCTTTCATCAAGTGAGTCAAAACCTTCACGAATAACTAAATGACAAGTGGTACACGCACATGACTTTTCACAAGCATGTGGAATACTGATACCGTTTTTAAGTGCAACATTAAGAACTGTTTCACCACTTGGTGCATCAATTGCAGCGCCGTCAGGACATAATTCCGGATGGGGAAGAAAAATAATTTGTGGCATTCTAACCTCTTTTAAACGTTGTCTACTGACTGCCCTTGCAGTGCTTTTTTGATCGATGCATCCATTCTTAACTCAGCAAATTTACTGCTGGCGTTATCAACTTTCTCAATGGCTGCTTTTATTTGATTTGGCTCGGTAGCTGTCTCACGAACTGTAACTAGCTTCGCTATTTCAGCGTTCAAGTTAGTTAATTCATGTTCAGCAAGTAAAGCACTGTCTGTTGCTAATGATGCATAAAGTGCTTCGATAACACGCAATGCTTCAACTTGTTGCTCTTTGAGCATACGCGCTTGCATATCATCTTTGGCATTAGTCATCGACTCTTTAAGCATATTAGCTACTTGGTCATCTGACAAACCAAACGATGGTTTAACCTGGATTTCAGCTTGTACGCCAGTTGATTTTTCCATTGCAGATACGCTAAGTAAGCCATCGGCATCGACTTTAAAGGTCACACGAATATGCGCCGCACCGGCTGCCATTGGTGGAATACCTTTTAAGCTAAATTTAGCCAATGAACGGCAATCATCAACTAGCTCTCGTTCACCTTGCAATACATGCAGCGACATTGCAGTTTGACCATCTTTAAAAGTGGTAAACTCTTGTGCTCGTGCTACAGGTATAGTGGTATTACGCGGAATAATCTTTTCCACTAAGCCGCCCATAGTCTCAAGGCCAAGTGACAGTGGTAATACATCAAGTAACAACATGTCTGAATCAGGCTTGTTGCCCACTAACACATCCGCTTGTAATGCTGCACCAAGTGCAACGACGCGGTCCGGATCAATAGAGGTAAGCGGCTCTTTATTAAAAAATTCAGCGACTTGGTTGCGTACGATTGGCATACGAGTTGAGCCGCCGACCATAACTACTTGCAGTACTTCGTCATTTGTAATGCCAGCATCTTTAACTGCACGGCGACACGAACGGAGTGTTTTTTTCACCAGCACCATGGCTAGTTCTTCAAACTTTTCGCGAGTGACTTCAACCGTGTATTTTTCATCATCAAACTCAAGACCAACATTCACTTTAGCATATTGGCTTAGTGCTTCTTTACAAGCTTTAGCTTTATTAATAAATAAGCGTAATACTGATGGAGATAGCGTCATCACACCGGTTTCACGTTTAAAATGATCCACTAATAATGAGTCAAAATCATCGCCACCTAGGCTTGAATCACCACCGGTTGCCAGTACTTCAAATACACCTTGGTTTAAACGCAAGATTGAAATATCAAAGGTACCGCCGCCTAAATCATAAACTGCGATAATGCCTTCTTGGCCTGAATCCAAGCCATAAGCAACTGCGGCTGCAGTTGGCTCGTTTAATAAACGCAGTACATTAATACCAGCAAGCTCTGCGGCATCTTTGGTGCTTTGGCGCTGTGCATCATCAAAATAAGCAGGTACTGTGATCACGGCACCTAAAATATCTTGCCCTGCAAAGCTTTCTTCGGCGCGTTGCTTTAATGCTTTTAAAATATCGCTTGATGCGGTGATTGGGCTGATGTTGCCAGCCGCGGTGGTAATCGCTAATGCGCCATCATGCTGACAAAAATCATACGGTAATTGGCCGTAGCTTTGCTCTATTTCAGCTTGAGTTTTACCTAAAAAACGTTTAACTGAAATTAAAGTATTCACAGGATCTTGTGTTGCAGCTTGAGCGGCAAGTTCGCCTACTGTTATACCATCAGCGGCGTAACGTACAACAGACGGTAACATGGCTGCGCCATTAACATCGGTTAATGTACGGGCTTCGCCACTTTGTACTGTCGCAACAAGTGAGTTGGTAGTACCAAGGTCAATACCAATTGCTAACTTATGTTCATGTGGTGCCGCGCTCTGCCCCGGCTCAGCAATCTGCAATAATGCCATAATGATCTTTAACTCTTGTTTGACTTACCAATGGTGCAGTAAGTTAGATAATTAATCGTCGAATAAACTGTCTTCAATACGCTCTAATTCATCTCGTAATTTATACACGAACTTTAATTTTCGAATGCTATCAGCGGCTAACTGCCATTGCTGCTCGTCATTACTTGCCAATTGCTCAGCAAGTTGCGCACTGTATTGAGTGTCTAGTTGTTTTATTTGCTTCTCGAACTGAGCAATCGCTGTGTCTGGATCATCGCTTGTGCTTAGCTCTTCAAGCTCTTCACGTAATTCCATTTGCTGCATTAAAAACAGTGGATCTTGTAGTGTTTGCTGCTCGGCACGAATATCAACACCCAATTCACTCAGCATGTATTCTGCGCGTTTTACCGGATGCTTTAAAATTTGTAAGGCATCATTAATTTCTGCGGTATTTTGTACGGCTAATAACTTATCACGGCTGCTGGCATTGGCATGGCGATCTGGGTGAACGGCACGCTGGAGTTCGAGGTAATTCTTAGTTACTTTTGCCAAATCTACATTGTAATCAACGGGTATCGCAAACAATTCAAAATAGCGCATAATTCCAACCATGCCAACAATCTATTGGCTTAAAATTCAGATAGAACAAAGCCCTACAGGTGCAGGGCTTAAGAGTACAATCACTTTATTGTTTATACTGTGAAACTTTCGCCACAACCACACTCATCAGCTTGATTTGGGTTAATAAATTTAAACCCTTCGTTCAAACCTTCTTTAGTGTAATCAAGCTCGGTGCCATCAATATAAACTAAGCTTTTAGCGTCGACGATTACTTTAACCCCTTTAGATTCAAATACTTCGTCGCCTTCAGATAACTCGTCAACAAACTCAAGAACATATGCAAGACCTGAACAGCCCGTCGTTTTAATGCCTACGCGCAGGCCTAAGCCTTTTCCGCGATTTGCTAAAAATGATTCTACGCGGTTTACTGCCGCTTCTGTCAATGTCACTGCCATGATTTATCTCTTACTTCGCTTGTTTACTTTTGTAATCTGCAATTGCTGCTTGAATTGCATCTTCAGCTAAAATTGAACAGTGAATTTTCACTGGAGGCAATTCAAGCTCAGCACTGATATCAGTGTTTTTGATCATTGCAGCTTCATCTAATGTCTTGCCTTTAACCCACTCTGTTACAAGTGACGATGAAGCAATTGCGCTACCACAACCGTATGTTTTGAATTTAGCATCTTCAATTATGCCTGCAGCTGATACTTTAATTTGCAGCTTCATTACGTCACCACATGCTGGTGCGCCAACCATACCCGTTGCTACTGATGGATCATTTTTGTCTAATACACCTACGTTACGTGGGTTTTCAACATGATCGATTACTTTATCACTATACGCCATAATTCTATCCTCATTACCTGCTAGTGGATGTGCTCGTCAATTAATGATGAGCCCATTCAACTGAATCTAAATCAACACCCTCTTGATGCATTTCCCAAAGAGGAGACATCTCACGTAAGCGACCGATAGAGTTTTTCATTAAATTGACGGTATAATCAATCTCTTCTTCGGTGGTAAAACGACCAATACTAAAACGAATTGAGCTGTGTGCTAATTCATCGTTGCGGCCAAGCGCACGTAATACATAAGAAGGCTCTAAACTTGCTGAAGTACAGGCAGAACCTGATGATACAGCAATATCTTTAACAGCCATCAATAACGACTCACCTTCAACAAAGTTAAAGCTGATGTTAATTATTCCTGGTACTGATTGGTCCGGCGTACCGTTAAAGTACACTTCATCCATATCAGCCATAATGCCATCAATTAAACGCTTACGAAGCGCGCTGATGTGAGCATGATCTTTTTCGAAATCTTGTTTGGCAATTCTAAATGCAGCACCCATACCAACCAACTGGTGAGTCGCTAGCGTACCAGAGCGCATTCCACGCTCATGACCACCACCATGCATTTGTGCTTCTAAACGAGCACGCGGTTTACGGCGAACATACAATGCACCGATACCTTTCGGGCCATATACTTTGTGCGCTGAGAAAGACATAAAATCAACTTTAAGCTGTTGCACGTCGATTAAAACTTTACCGGCACTTTGTGCAGCATCAACGTGGAACATGATTTTACGTTCGCGACACATTTCGCCAATAGTCGCGATATCTTGAATTACACCTAGCTCGTTGTTTACATGCATAATGCTCACTAACACTGTGTCATCGCGCATTGTGTCGGCTAATTTTTGTAAATCAAGTAGGCCGTTTTCTTCAACGTCCATATAGGTTACTTCAAACCCTTGACGCTCTAGCTCACGACAGGTGTCGATCACTGCTTTATGCTCAGTTTTAGCGGTAATAACGTGCTTACCTTTCTTTTTATAAAACTGTGCTGCGCCTTTAATTGCAAGGTTGTTTGATTCTGTCGCACCCGAAGTGAAAACGATTTCACGTGGGTCTGCGTTAATTAAATCTGCGATATCAGTACGAGCTTGATCAATCGCTTCTTCAGCTTGCCAACCAAAACGGTGTGAACGTGATGCAGGGTTACCAAAATTGCCATCCATTGTTAGGCATTGCATCATTTCTTTTGCTACACGCTCGTCAACTGGCGTGGTTGCTGCGTAATCTAAATAAATCGGTAACTTCATTTCTTTCTCCGCTGGACGCCAACTTATAGTTGGCAGCTTACTTGAATATTTTCCAATTGCTTGAGTGCATTATTAACGCTGTTATCTTGGCGAGATGAAACTTCCTTCACATCTGACTTTTCCACCAATTCAGCAAGGGTAATACCGTTTAAAAAGTCTTCTATTCTGGTACTTAGATCAGACCATAAGGTGTGAGTTAAACACCGCATACCGCTTTGACAGCCGCCCGTTGCACCATGGCATCGGGTTGCATCTATTGATTCATCAACGGCGTTGATCACATCACCAACCGAAATTGCATGCGTTTCTCGACCGAGTAAATAACCACCACCAGGTCCACGCACTGAGCTGACTAAACCACTTTTACGTAACCGGGCAAATAACTGCTCTAGATACGACAAAGAAATTTCTTGTCGTTCTGAAATATCAGCAAGGGGAACTGGCCCTACATTTGTATGTAGCGCAACATCCAGCATCGCTGTGACGGCATACCTGCCTTTTGATGTTAACTTCATGGAGCCCCCGCACTAAAGAGTGCAAATTTTAATTACCAGAGTAAAATAGTCAAGTATTAAATAAAGTCTAGGTTCTAGGTTCTA
>NZ_JACJEY010000095.1:0-8174 GCF_014164295.1 Pseudoalteromonas sp. SG43-7 | reverse complement strand
CCTGAGCTTTTAGATGAACTTGGATCAGAGCTTGAAGGTTTAGATGATGATTTATTTGCACAAACGAGTGAAGAATCAAGCGACGATTTACTTGATGAAGATGATTTACTTGAAGAATATAATGATCCTTCACTAAAAAGTGTTGATGATTTACTCAATGAACTGCAGCAAGAAGACGATTACGTAGAGCCTCCACAATGGTCTGATGTTGATGAACTCAACGATGATATCGAAGAGGTTGAAATAGATCTGGGAGATGATCCGCTTGCAGATGAAGAGCTCGGTGATGAATTTGATTTAGCACTGGAAGACGAACCTCTTAGCAATGATACAGTAACACCAAGTTTAGAGCTTGATGATTATCCAGACCTTGAACTCGATGATGAAGAGATTGATAGTGACGCAGAATTAGCCGATGAGACTGAGCTGGAAACGTCGGGAGCAGATACTCCAGAGCTGAAGCTTAGTCAAGCTGAGCAAGATCTTGCTAATGCAATGGCGGGAGGTCACGATTTAGATAGTTTAGAGCAAGATTTTGATGATGAATTATTAATCGAAGATGAGCTGATTACTGAAGATGAGCCAGTTGCTGAAGACGAACTAGTTACTGAAGATGAAGCAGTTGTTGAAGATGAACTTACAGATGCGTTAGAAGATGAATATCATGGTGATTTCGCGACTGAACTTGAAGAGCCACTGGAACAATCGTTGTCAGATGATCAGCTTGATGATGATTTTATGGCTGATCTCACCCAAACAGATTTTGATGCATTGCTTAGTGAGTTGGCTGAACCTGAGTCTTTAGAAATAGATGATAGCAGCGAGTTTGAAGTTGATTTCAATGCGTTACTCAGTGAAGATCTTGCTGCACTTGAAGAGCTTTCAGTACCTGATGATGTGCCGTCGGCGGAGCAATTAAGTGAAGACGTGAATACATCAACAAATGAGGACATCGTTGCGGATGAATTTGTCGATATTGATGCTTTGATTGAACAAAGTGATGATACAAGCTTAGATTATGAACCTTATGATGATGTAAATATGGATGTCGGATTAAGTGAGTTTGATGCCTTACTTGCTGGAGATAACCCAACTGATGTGGATGCTGAAAGTGGCGGTTATTCTGCAAAACTTGATTTAGCACGTGCTTATATTGAAATAGGGGATATGGATGCAGCCCTTGACGCTATTGACGAAGTGATAGCAAATGGTCCCGAAGAAGTACAAGAAGAAGCACAAAGCTTAAAAGCAAAATTACTGTAAGTTGTTTCTGCATTTATAGTTAAAACGGGGAGTAAATTTAGTTTACTCGCCGTTTTTTTAGCAATAGAAAAAAGGTCGCTTGGCTACTGTGCGCTTAATTTGTATAGAGTCACTTTTATTGCAGCGTCAGATAGCATAAAATGCCCCGTTCATTAGCACAGTAGGTAAAGCAGTAATTATGCGAGTAGCACTTGGAGTTGAGTACAACGGCGCCCGTTATAGTGGTTGGCAACGTCAATCGCATGTAAATAGCGTACAACAAGAAGTAGAAACCGCGCTTTCGCGTATTTGTAATCATCCAGTTGAAATAGTCTGTGCTGGGCGCACTGATGCCGGCGTGCATGGCACTGGGCAAGTGGTGCATTTTGATACCGATGCTGAACGCGATATGGTTGCATTTACTATGGGTATGAATACCTTGCTACCGAAAGATATTGCTATTCGCTATGCAAAACCGGTGAGTGATGATTTTCATGCACGTTTTAGTGCTACAGCTCGTCGTTATCGTTATGTTATTTACAATAACGCCTTTCGAGGAGCAATATTAAATGAAGGCGTTACGCATTTTCATCACCCACTTGATGAAACTAAAATGCAAGAAGCATGTCAATATCTATTAGGCGAGCATGATTTTACGTCATTCAGAGCTTTGCATTGTCAAGCGAATACTGCTACACGTACTATTCATCACTTGTCAGTTGAGCGTCAAGGCAGTTATGTGATTATTGATATTAAGGCTAATGCATTTTTACACCACATGGTGCGTAACATTACCGGTTGCTTAACCGATATTGGTATTCATAAGCAGCAACCTGTGTGGCTAAAAGAGTTACTTGATTTAAAAGAGCGAGCCAAAGCCAGTGCGACGGCAAAGGCGGCAGGTTTATACTTAGTTGATGTTGACTATCCGGCGCGGTTTGAAATTCCGTCGACACCACTTGGCCCTTTATTCTTAACGGATGTGAAGGGTTAATTGGTGATAAATTAAACATAACCTTGCAGGCATTTCACTACTAAGACCAGTTTTTTATACCGCCTGTGTGGAATTCATGTTTTAATTGAAAAAATTTGTCTGTCAATAATGATTTGGCAGGAACGCAGCAAAGCACAGAATAGTATTAAGAGAGTTGCAAATGAGTTGGTTAGAAAAAATCCTACCTAAAACAACAAAGTCTTCGGCTCGTAAAGAGATCCCTGAAGGTGTTTGGGCAAAGTGTACAGATTGTGATTCGATTTTATATAAAGCTGAATTAGAAAAATCACTCAATGTATGTCCTAAATGCAATCACCACATGCGTGTGAGTGGCCGTAAACGCCTTGAGCACTTTTTGGATGATGGCGACCGCCAAGAACTTGGCACACAGCACGAACCAAAAGATATTTTAAAGTTTAAAGACTCGAAAAAATATTCAGATCGTATCGCCGCCGCACAAAAATCAAGTGGCGAAAAAGACGCATTAGTCGCGATGAAGGGACGCTTAAAAGGCATTCCAGTGGCCGCCGTCGCATTTGAATTCTCATTTATGGGTGGGTCAATGGCATCGGTTGTTGGCGCACGTTTTGTGGATGCTGTTGATCAGTGTTTAGAGCATAACATGCCGCTAATTTGCTTCTCAGCTTCAGGTGGCGCACGTATGCAAGAGGCACTAATGTCGCTTATGCAAATGGCTAAAACCAGTGCTGCACTTGCTAAGATGAGCGAACAAGGCTTACCGTTTATCTCAGTAATGACTGACCCAACTATGGGCGGTGTATCAGCATCATTAGCTATGCTAGGTGATATCAACGTGGCGGAGCCAAAAGCATTAATCGGCTTTGCGGGTCCTCGTGTAATTGAACAAACTGTGCGCGAAACCTTACCTGAAGGCTTCCAACGAAGTGAATTTCTACTCGAGCATGGTGCCATCGATATGATTATTGATCGCCGTGAAATGCGTGACACACTTGCCCGCATACTAGCTAAATTTATGAACTTGCCTTCTACGGAACAAGAGCATAGAGTAGCGTAAATTTCAGCTTTACTGATTACACGCTATGACAAAAAATCTTCCTAGCCAATCATCAAGCCTTGATGATTGGCTTTGTTATTTAGAAAGTGTTCACCCAGCAAATATTGCCATGGGTTTAGAACGCGTTGCCAAAGTTGCCAATACCATTGGTTTACTAGATAGCCCAAGTAAAATTATTCTAATAGCCGGCACCAATGGCAAAGGCACCACTGCCCGATGTTTAGAATCACTGCTGCTTGCCCAAGGTTATTCGGTTGGTACCTATGCCTCTCCTCATTTAATTCATTATAACGAGCGAGTGCGCATTAATGGCGCTGAGCTTGATGATCAATTTCATGTTGATGCGTTTGACTTGCTCGAGCAAGGCCGCGGTGACACGCCACTGACTTATTTTGAGTATGGCACCTTAGGCGCACTGGCTATTTTTAAACGCCATAGCGTTGATTATGTGCTGTTAGAAGTGGGTTTAGGTGGGCGTTTCGATGCTACCAATATTGTTACTCCATTTGCCAGTGTGATCATCACCATAGATCTAGATCATAAAGAGTACCTTGGTGATACGCGAGAGCTTGTGGGTTATGATAAAGCAGGGATCTTCCGTACTGGCACACCTGCCATTGTCGGCGATTTAAATATACCGCACACAGTCACCGACTACGGTCATGAAATTAACGCGGTGATGCATTTATCAGGGCGTGACTTTATATTTAAAGAGCATGCGCAAAGTTTTAGTTGGCAATATCAAGCCCATCACTTTGAGTTTGCTAAACCATCAATCCCATGCCAAAACGCGGCAACGGCACTAACCACATTAGCCGTGTTAGATTTATTACCTAGTGAGGCAGTGATCCGTGATTGTTTAGCTAATTTAGTTGTTGAAGGGCGTTTTCAGCAACTAAGCAGCAAACCTATGGTCTATACTGATGTGGCACATAATGCTGAATCTGCACGCTATTTAGCTAAAAAGTTAGCTAACCTGCAAGATCAAGGCTTTAAAGTTCATGCGTTAGTCGCTATGCTGGCTGATAAAGACAAAGTCGCTGTATTAAATGAAGTTAGCCCGGTAGTTGATGCGTGGTGTTTAGCCGGACTTAATTGCTTTCGTGGCGATAAAGTAGAGAATTTAGCTAAATCCATGGATAATGTGCATACAAGCGCGCCAATTGAAAAATATCAAACAGTTGCAGACGCATTGGATGGTGTGTTGCCACAGCTTGATGAGAAGACGGTGTTAATCATATTTGGCTCCTTCTTAACTGTTGCAGCTGCTATCAATTATTGGAAAAAATAGAGAGGAATCAGGTGAACTCAGGCTTTATAAATCGTTTAGTCGGCACAACTATTGTGGTGATTGCAGCTATCGTGTTTATTCCTAATATTCTTGATGGCGAAAAAGTACATTACAAAGAAGGCTTTAAAGCCATTCCGGAACGTCCTGAGTTCACAACTATTGACTTGCAAGATTCAATAGATGATCAAGTGGCTAACGCACAACAGCCAAACGAAGAGCCTGAGGAAGATATATTGCCAGATGATGACCTACTCTCAAGTTCCTCTGAAGCAGTTGTAGAGACGACGCCAGTAGCGAAAAAAATGGTTGAAGCATCGACTGAGCAAACTACTGTAGCAACGACTACAGCACAACCTGTTGAAAAAAAGTCTGAGCCATCACGTAAGCCTGAAGAAAATTTATCGAAAATGGCATATGTAATTCAGTTGGGGAGCTTTTCGCATAGTGCGAATGTAAAATCGCTACAAGCTAAACTAAGTGACGAAGGGTTTAAAACCTTTACCCGTCCAGTTAAAACACCAAATGGTACTTTAACCAAAGTTTTTGTGGGTCCGTCGCTTGATAAAGCCCAGCTTGAGAGCAAACTCCCTGAATTAAAAGCACTTACTAAACTTAACGGAAAAGTTACCCAATTTGAAGTAGCAAAATGATCTGGCATTTAGTGCTGACCTCTTATAGAATGCGCCCCAAATTAACGACTAGTTGGTTCATATGATCTGGGTTGATTACGCCATCTTTGGCATTATTGCACTGTCTACTATTATCGGTTTAATTCGTGGCTTTATAAAAGAAGCAATGTCTTTGGCTGTGTGGGCTGGCGCATTTATCATATCTAGCTTGTTTTACCAATATTTAGCATCATTCCTAACAAGTATTTCTGAACCCCTTTTAAGAAATGCAGCGGCCATTGCCATATTATTCTTTGCGACGCTATTGTTAGGCGGATTGTTAAACTACCTTCTAGGTGAACTTGTACAACGTACTGGTTTGTCTGGCACAGACCGTGTCTTCGGCATTGTCTTTGGTGCACTTCGTGGCGTGTTGGTCGTGAGCGCGTTACTCTTCTTTCTTGATGCTTTTACTGGTGCACCCAATACGCACTGGTGGGGTAACTCTATTTTGATCCCAGAATTTGGCTTTGTTGTTGAGTGGTTTTTTTCATACCTCGAAAATAACTCTAGCTTTTTAAATTCGGTCAACCGTTAATCGGCGAGGAAAAATTTCATGTGTGGTATCGTTGGAATAGTCGGAACATCTCCTGTAAATCAGGCGATTTATGATGGCTTAACTGTTTTGCAACACCGTGGTCAAGATGCCGCGGGCATCATTACCATTGAAAACAACACCTTTAGTTTACGCAAAGCAAATGGCTTAGTGAAAGATGTATTTCACACCCGTCATATGAAGCGTTTACAAGGCACTATTGGTATCGGCCATGTACGCTATCCGACAGCAGGTTCTTCTAGCTCGTCTGAAGCGCAGCCGTTCTATGTTAACTCACCGTTCGGTATTGCTTTAGCACACAACGGTAACTTAACCAATGCAGAGCAGCTTAAAGATCAATTGTTCTGTGAAGCACGTCGCCACGTTAACACAACCTCAGATTCTGAAATTTTACTTAACATCATGGCTCATGAATTAAGTAAACCAAATAAACTACATCTTGACCCTGAAGATATTTTTAACGGTATCACCGAAGTTATAAATAAAGTTCAAGGCGGTTATGCCACCATCGCTATGGTAATTGGCCATGGTATTATCGCGTTTCGTGACCCAAATGGTATTCGTCCATTAGTGTTTGGTAAACGTGAAACTGCAAATGGCACCGAGTATATGTTTGCCTCTGAAAGCGTTGCGTTAAAAACCGATGGTTTTGAATTTGTGCGTGATGTCGCTCCTGGTGAAGCGATATATGTTACTGAAGGCGGTGAGTTTTACTCTCAAACATGCGCAGATAAAGTATCTTACTCGCCATGTATCTTTGAATTTGTTTACTTTGCACGTCCAGACTCAAATATCGATCGCATGTCTGTTTACGCTACACGTGTAAATATGGGCACTAAGCTTGGCGAAAAAATTGCTCGCGAATGGGCTGATAAAGATATTGATGTTGTTATTCCAATCCCAGAAACATCATGTGATGTGGCATTGGAAATCGCCCGCGTACTTAATCTGCCATATCGCCAAGGGTTTGTTAAAAACCGTTACATTGGCCGTACGTTTATCATGCCTGGTCAGGAAATGCGTAAAAAGTCAGTACGTCAAAAGCTCAATGCAATTGACCGTGAGTTTAAAGGTAAAAACGTATTACTAGTTGATGACTCGATTGTACGTGGCACTACTTCAGCACAAATTGTTGAAATGGCGCGTGAGTCTGGTGCTAAAAACGTTTACTTTGCTTCTGCTGCACCTGAAATTCGCTTTCCGAACGTGTATGGTATTGATATGCCATCTGCGGCTGAGTTGATTGCCCATGGACGTGAAGTTGAAGATATCAATGCAAGCATTGGCTCTGATGGTTTGATTTTCCAATCGTTACCTGATTTGATTGCTGCCGTAGCGCAGGAAAACCCAGAAATTACACGATTTGAAACATCAGTATTTGATGGCCAATATATTACCGGTGGTATCGATCAGAATTATTTGAATCGTATTGAACAGCTGCGTAATGATTCGGCAAAAAGTAGTCGTGAAAGTGCCATGTCTTCTGGTTTAGAGTTACATAATCAAGAAGAAAACGGCTCAGATTAATCTCTGCCTAGCGAAATAAAAAAGGAGCTAAATTTAGCTCCTTTTTTGCGAAGGAAAGAAAATAATAACACTACTATATACTACATTTTACAGCTTCTAACGTTGAACTAGGTATCATGTAAAGGTTGGACTTACGATACCGTTGGTCCACAATATGGCGGTGACAGCTAAAATAATCACCAGTAAAATTAGTCCGCAAGTTACCACAGAGCTTGCGTAAATAAAGCCACGCTCTTGCGGTATATGCATCAAAATGGGCACACCGGTATACAGCAAGTAGACCGAATAGCCTAAAGCGACCAAACCCACACATACAACAAACCATAGTTCTGGCCAAAATGCCGCTAGTGCAGACATAAATACTGGTGTTGAAGTATACGCTGCAAGTTCTAAGGTTTGGGTAAAGGTTGGTTCTGCACCAAAAGTAACAGCCATCCAATGTGCTAAATAAGCCAGCGCAAACACACCTACAATTAAAGCGCCATACATAGCTGCAGCAATCAGTATTGCACTATCGTGGGTTAAAAATACCGGATTACCAGCCCCGATACTCCAGCCCAAATAAACTGATGAGTAATAACCCATTGCAGATGGAAACAACGCTATCAGTAATATATGTGATAGGCTATATGTTAAGCTCTCGTGGCGGTTATCTATTGTTTGCCACTCTTCGAGTGGATGGGCATATATGCCCCAAAGATGGTTTAGTATCATAATTGTGTGCCCCATGAAAAGGAATTATACCAATCGTGTTAAGTTACTGACCATTTATAGCGACAGATAAATACAGTGATAACAAGGCGTAAATTTTGACATGTAGTTGTTCTACTTGAAAAAATTATAACGCAGTTAGCGCTTTA
>NZ_JACJEY010000094.1:8096-8646 GCF_014164295.1 Pseudoalteromonas sp. SG43-7 | reverse complement strand
TTTGGCATATTCAAGTTTTTGTTGTGCACTGAGTGTTACTTTTGATTTTCTGGTCATAGTGATACCTTTTGGGTTTAGCTCATTTTACGCTATAAACCTGTCCAGTTTCATTAGACCATTACACACCGCACCACATTTAAAACGCGGTGGCAAGCCACTCGCCTACAAGTAATTAAACATCAAAGTAAATTTAACACCGAGATAAACTTTAACACCCGTAGGCGTTAAGCTTGCTGACGCAACAACACCACATCACATTTTGAAACGCGGTGGCAAGCCACTCGCCTACAGGTAATTAATTAAACATCAAAGTAAATTTAACACCAAGATAAACCTTAACACCGTAGGCGTTGAGCTTGCTGACGCAAAAACACCACATCACATTTTGAAACGCGGTGGCAAGCCACTCGCCTACAAGTAAGTAATAAACATCAAAGTAAATTTAACACCGAGATAAACTTTAACACCCGTAGGCGTTAAGCTTGCTGACGCAACAACACCACATCACATTTTGAAACGCGGTGGCAAGCCACTCGCCTACAGGTAATTA
>NZ_JACJEY010000094.1:0-7996 GCF_014164295.1 Pseudoalteromonas sp. SG43-7 | reverse complement strand
ATTAAACATCAAAGTAAATTTAACACCAAGATAAACCTTAACACCGTAGGCGTTGAGCTTGCTGACGCAAAAACACCACATCACATTTTGAAACGCGGTGGCAAGCCACTCGCCTACAAATAAGTAATAAACATCAAAGTAAATTTAACACCGAGATAAACTTTAACACCCGTAGGCGTTATGCTTGCTGACGCAAAAACACAATATGCGCGAGTTTGCCTCGCGCAGCTCTTAGCATTTAACCAACTATTCCTAACGGTTTGGCGCTTTGCCATGCACCACGGGTAAAATCGGGAATATCAATTGACGCACTACGATTACTAACTGACTGTGCCGACAGCGGCGATATAACAGACCAAGCAGCGCCGTCGTAAACATCTTGATCAAGCGCCTCACCATTACGTAAACAATAAATCATCCGCCAGAACATTAAGAAGTCCATGCCGCCATGGCCGCCGTTACGCTCTGCCTCTTCGCCCATTTTGGTCCACAGTGGGTGGTCGTATTTTTTATACCAATCAGCCATTTCATAATCCCACTCATGGAAGCTCTTCGAACCACCATCTTCCAGCGCAATACGATTTGGAAAACCAGCAAACACACCGTTAGTGCCTTGAATTAAATTATGGCGCGAGTATGGACGTGGCGTGGTGGTATCATGTTGAACCATAATACTGCGCCCTTTTACTGTTTTGATAAGCGTGGTATTCATATCGCCAGCAATATAATTAAGCTGATTACGTTGATGATCGGCTGGAAATTCTTTCTTTGCATAGGCGCTACGGCCCAGTGCCGGCGAACTCATCGAGGTTAAAAAATCAAACCGATCGCCGCGATTAATATTCATATATTGTGACACAGGGCCTAAACCGTGCGTTGGATACAAATTACCGTTTCGTTTTGCATGCCAAGCGGTACGCCAAGAACCAGTTTTATGCTCCACTTCTTTCATTTGCCAACGTAATTCATGAATATACGCCGCCTCACCATGTAGCAGCTCACCAAACACGCCTTGGCGAACCATATTCAATACCATTAACTCATCACGACCATAGTTGACATTTTCCATCATCATACAGTTCTTTTGCGTGCGCTCAGCGGTATCAACTAGTTGCCACATTTCTTCAACCGTCAATGCTAATGGCACTTCAACAAAAGCATGCTTGCCACTATTCATGGTATCGATTGCCATCGGTGCATGCCACGACCATGGCGTAGAAATAATCACAATATCAATATCATCGCGATTAAGCATTGCTTGATAGGCATTATCGGCGCCAGTATAAAGTGCAGGCTTAGCCAACCCTTTGTCAGTGAGGTAGTTAGCTGAACGCTGTAATACTTCGTCATGGGTATCACATATTGCTTTAATTTCTGTACCAGCAATATGACTCATACGCTTTACGTGGCCAAAACCACGCTGCCCTAAGCCTATAAACCCAACCCGTACTACATCCATTTTTGGCGCGACAAGGCCAATTACAGAGCGCCCTTGCGCTGGGGGAGTAATAACGCCACTTTGAGTACCCGTGGCACATCCTGAAATCACACTAGCCGCTGCCGTAGCACTCGCGGCTTTTAAAAAATCTCGACGATTAAACTGCTTCATTATTATTATCCTAGAACTAATCTAGTTTTAACTTACCTAAAACAGCTTGGGAGGTAAAGCAGATGGGGATGGATAGCATAGGAAGGGGTTAGAATTAACCCTAACTCTTGGTATTTAACCAATCTCAATCGACGATGTAGGAAATGGCTTTAGCCATGAATTTTATAAACCGCGCGGCGTAAAGCCGCGCCTACGACAACCCAAGCACCAATGCCAACCCGTAGGCAGGAGTTTACCTCGCGCAATTTTAAACGCGCCTCTTAACCTATTTGTGAATGAATCTTTTAAATCTTTCGTTCGCGGCTAAAGCCGGCTCCTACGAAAACTATTTTTGTACAAAGAGAAGTGAATGAGTGTTAGTGAGAAGATATTTCACTTCCCCCTAAAACCTACAACCTAGCCCTTTAACTGAAAAAATCACACATCTCTTAAAATAGCTTTAAGCGTGGTTTTTTTTGCGAGAATATCACGATATAAAGCAAACTGATTTTGCGCACGTTCTAAGTTATGGTTAGCATGCTTGATTGAAAAATAATGATCACCGTCAATGTAATCAGTTAAAAAACGTAGGCCAATCATAAAGGTCATTACTTTAGTGCCTAACCAAAAGCTTTGTTTTTCTTGTTCGGTAATCAAGTCTTTCAAAGGCTCTACATAACCTTTGACTACCGCTGCAAAAATCTCTTCACGCACACATACATTAGCTAAATCCGTTGAATCTTCTTGTTCAGGAGAGCAAAAAGTACGCACCATATCACCAAAATCATACAACCAATAACCAGGCATACAGGTGTCTAAATCAATCACTGCTTTGGCATCATTTGATGTATTACAAAACAGCATATTATTAATTTTAGTATCATTATGACATGGTCGAACCGGTACAATGCCCGTCAATGCTTTAAGCTCATCAATTAAGCCAAATTGCGCGAAACAAAAATCAACGTCAGCTTGGCAGCTGGCTAAGCGCTGCTGTGGATCTTTTGCAACCACAGCTTTGAGCTTTTCAGCGCGCATCGCTAAGTTATGAAAATCAGGAATAACATGATGTAGTTGCTTGGCATCAAAGTCTTCTAAAGCAACAGCAAATTGACCAAATGCATTGGCTGCAGTTTGCGCTTGTGAAGTATTTAAAACTACATCTTCACTATAACTGCCGCCAATAAATTCGAGTGCGCGCCAAACACCGTTATCACAATCAACTAAATAGTTATTTTCAACTGTAGGAACATGGCGGATGATTGCTAAATCATACTCGCCTAATTGACGTTTTTTAGTTAAATGACGTTCAATTAAACGAGCATTTTTAACTAACATATCTGGTTCAGGAAAAACCTCGGTATTTAGTTTTTGAACAACTAATGATTTTTTTGGTGCAGTTAATAGCATAGTGCTATTTATGTGACCACTACCAATTGGCTTCATGCTGATTTTTTCACTACCAAGACCAAAACTCTCAGACAAGTAAACCGCAATGGAATTTGACTTCATACTTACTTCGCTATTGTTGTGCCCTGGAAAAGGCAAGATCGGGGCTAGTTCATCCGTGACGTAATTCATATAATTTACCTGTAACATCCTGTAATTCTGATTTATAAGTCACTCCATACCACGACTCTTTTGCGCTATATATGGTAACTATTTGTTGATTAGATGTGATCGCTTGTTGAACTTGATCGGGTAAATAATACTCCATTCTGACACCGTTGTCATACTTTTGCAGAAACTCGTCAAAGCCTGCTTCTAAGCGGTCAAAAAATGTTGGCGTAATTGCCCAAAAACTCATTGATGCCAACGCATCCACGGCAATTTGCTCACGGATTCCCTGCGGGTTATCACCCATTATTTGACCGTTCTCGTGCTGAATATTTAAATACTCAACAACATCAATTAATTGGTTATTTTTAACTTGGCATACGCCTCTATTCACCCCACCTTGATCTGACAAAGTATCAATAATTGGGTAACCCACCATAGCCCAACTAGTCAGGTTTTTAAAATGTTCAGCGAGTAATAAAAATGACGACGCGCCATAATAATCATCGGCTGTGATGACGATCGCGGGGTTATGAACATGATCTTTAGCGCATAATAAAGCATGCCCGGTGCCCCAAGGCTTACTTCGCTGTTGTGCAAGTAATTGGAATTGTTCTGGCACTAAATCAATGCGTTGTTCAACCAACACAACATCAATCCCCATTGGTAAGCGCGGTAAAATCACTTGCTCAATCTCGCTGCGCACAGCCTGATTGATCACTAATACAACCTGAGTTACTCCTGCGGCAACAGCATCAGCAATACTCAACTCCATAATGGTACAACCCAACCCAGCAATCTCAGCGATTTGTTTATTGCCACCAAAACGAGAGCCCAAGCCACCCGCGAGGACAACTAAACTTAGATGATGTTTTTTCATTTTTAATCAGCTTTAACGTTTAATAAAGCTGAGTTTACCAGTTTCAACCGCCAGATCTAGCTATAGGAGCTAGGTTTTAGGGGATAGGTTCTAGCCTAGCACCTAGTCACTTCCCTAGTAGGCGTTAAGCTTGCTGACGCAAAAACACCAGAGCACATTTCAAAACGCGGTGGCAAGCCACTCGCCTACAAGTAATTAATTAAACATCAAAGTGAATTTAACACCGAGATAAACTTTAACACCGTAGGCGTTAAGCTTGCTGACGCACAAACTCCACACCACATTTAAAACGCGGTGGCAAGCCACTCGCCTACAAGTAATTAATTAAAACATCAAAGTAAAATTTAACACCGTAGGCGTTGAGCTTGCTGACGCACAAACACCGAGCCACATTTAAAACGCGGTGGCAAGCCACTCGCCTACAAGTAATTAATTAGACACCAGAGTAAAATTTAACACCCGTAGGCGTTAAGCTTGCTGACGCAAAACACCACAACACATTTTAAAACGCGGTGGCAAGCCACTTGCCTACAAGTAATTAATTAAACATCAAAGTACAACTTAACTCCCGTAGGCGTTAAGCTTGCTGACGCACAAACACCGTTCCACATTTAAAATGCGGTGGCAAGCCACTCGCCTACAAGTGAGTAATAAAACACCGAGATAAACGTTAACACCCGTAGGCGTTAAGCTTGCTGACGCACAAACTCCGAGCCACATTTAAAACGCGGTGGCAAGCCACTCGCCTACAAGTGATTTAACACCGAGATAAACGTTAACACCCGTAGGCGTTAAGCTTGCTGACGCACAAATACCACATCACATTTTGAAACGCGGTGGCAAGCCACTCGCCTACAAGTGATTAATTAGACATCAAAGTAAAATTTAACACCCGTAGGCGTTAAGCTTGCTGACGCACAAACTCCGTTCCACATTTAAAATGCGGTGGCAAGCCACTCGCCTACAAGTGATTAATTAGACATCAAGTACAACTTAACTCCCGTAGGCGTTAAGCTTGCTGACGCAAAAACACCAGAGCACATTTCAAAACGCGGTGGCAAGCCACTCGCCTACAAGTAAGTAATAAACATCAAAGTAAAATTTAACACCGTAGGCGTTGAGCTTGCTGACGCACCAACACCACGCCACATTTTGAAACGCGGTGGCAAGCCACTCGCCTACAAGTGATTAATTAAACATCAAAGTACAACTTAACACCCGTAGGCGTTGAGCTTGCTGACGCACAAAGAGAAGACAATGAGGGTAAATGCCATGGGCTTCGAGCAACGCGCTCCTAGTCACTTCCCTAGCACCTAGCCCCTTTATCTTTAACCTTTAACCTTTAACCTTTTACTCCCCCTCAAAACAAAAACGGCGGCCTAAGCCACCGTTTAATCATCAAACTAATAAAAACTAATTACCAAATTTTTACGCGATCAGCTGGTTTAATATACATTTTATCGCCTTCTTTTACGTCAAACGCTTGATAAAACTCAGGCATATTCGACAAGATACCGATCACGCGGTAATGGCTTGGTGAATGCGGATCTGTCATTAGGCGGTTACGTAGCTCTTCGTCACGGTATTTACGACGCCAAATTTGCGACCAACCCATAAAGAAGCGCTGATCACCGGTATAACCATCAATGACTGGCGCTTTATCGCCACCTAGCGATAACTGATAAGCAGTGAAAGCAACCGTTAGGCCACCTAAATCGCCAATATTCTCACCTAAGGTCAATTGACCATTAACACTGGCATCTGCAAATGGTTGATACTCGTTATACTGTGCAACTAACTGACCAGTGCGCTCTTCAAACTGTTTAAGGTCTGACTCGCTCCACCAATCACGTAAATTACCATCACCATCATACTTAGCACCTTGGTCATCAAAACCATGCCCTAACTCGTGACCAATTACCGCACCAATTGCACCGTAGTTAACCGCATCATCAGCTTCTAAGTTAAAAAATGGTGGTTGTAAAATTGCCGCAGGGAATACAATTTCGTTATTCACCGGGTTATAGTAAGCATTTACTGTTTGTGGTGTCATGTGCCATTCAGAACGATCCACTGGCTTGCCTAGCTTGTCAATCATATCAGCATAAGCCCATTCACTATGGCGAATATAGTTACCAACTAAATCATCCGCATTAATGCTTAACTGTGAATAGTCTTTCCAGTTATCTGGGTAGCCAATTTTTGGGGTAAATTTGTCGAGCTTTTCTTTCGCAGCAAGCTTGGTTTCAGGGCTCATCCACTCAAGATTTTCAATCGCAACGCCATAGCCTTTGATCACGTTATCAACTAACTCTTCCATGCGCGCTTTTGCTTCTGGCGGGAAATTGTCTTTAACGTACACTTTTCCTAAAATTTCACCTAACACTTCATTTGATGCATCAACGGCTTGTTTCCAAAGCGGAGTTTGCTCTTTTACGCCGCGTAATGTGGTGCTGTAAAAGTTAAAGTTTAAATCAACCAGATCTTTATCTAATATACCTGCGTAGTTACTTACTAAATGAAATTTAAGGTATTGTTGCCACGTTTCAAGGTCTGTTGCTTTATAAATATCGGCAAACTTTTCAAAGTAGCTAGGCTGACTGACGATAATATCTTGTACATTTACACCAGACGCTTTGAAGTATTCAGCAAGGTCAAACTCACCAGTTAGCTTACTTGCATCACTTACGCTCATTTTGTTATAAGACTTTGTAGCATCACGACTTTCAACACGCGTCCACTGTGCATCAGCAATACTGGTTTCAAGTGCAATAATTGCTTTAGCAGCTTCATCGGCTTTTTCTACACCTGCGCGTTTTAAAACGTCAGCAATGTAAACTTGGTACGCGGCACGAATTTTAGTGAACTTTTCGTCATCTTTTAAATAATAATCACGATCCGGTAAGCCAAGGCCTGATTGATACGCATATAATGCATTTTCACTCGAGTTCTTAGCGTCATTATTTACATACCAACCAAATGGCACCGCGCCACCTTGAATACGTATTTGCGCCATAAGTGTAACTAAATCAGACTTATTTTTAACACCATCAATAGCAGTTAACGGACCATTTAGCGGTGTTATACCTAATTCATCACGCTTGGCTTCATTCATGTAACTCTTAAAGAACGCACCTAGCTTATATTCATCAGTTCCGGCTTTAGCAGCTGTATTAGCAGCCGCTTGTTCAAGCACTGTTTTCATTGCGGCTTGAGAGTCGTCATACAATTGTGAGAATGAACCGTAATTTGATTTATCGCCAGGGATCTCAGTCGTCGCCAACCATTGACCATTAATGTGATAATAAAAATCATCCTGTGCACGGACCGACTTATCTATATTTGCTAATTCAATACCTGAATTTAACTGCTCTACTGGTGCGCTAACCACCGTGACCTCAGGCGCTTTTGTTGATTCTTGTTTTTCGCCACAACCGACTAATCCCAAAGCAAGTGCAATACTTGCCGCAGTTAGAGTTACTTTTTTCATGACTATCTCATTTGTTAGTTATCGTTTAAATATTCACCACTCAAATAAAGTACTTCGATAGAATATTCGCTATTTCCATATTAAACTTGTTCAGTGCAACAATAAACCGATGAACCAAAACAAGCGCTTTTAATATGTAACAAAGTTTGTAAGCGAGGGTTTATCACTCGCAATTTTAAGTTCACCACCGAGCAATGAAAGATATAGGTTAGAGGCAGAGACTAGCTCCATCTAACATCTAAATACAAAAGCGCGGCATAAAACCACACCTACAAGTAATTAATTAGACATCAAAGTAAATTTAACACCGAGACAAACTTTAACACCCGTAGGCGTTAAGCTTGCTGACGCAAAATACCACGCCACATTTTGAAACGCGGTGGCAAGCCACTCGCCTACAAGTAATTAATTAAACACCAGAGTAAAATTTAACACCGTAGGCGTTGAGCTTGCTGACGCACAAATACCACACCAAATTTTG
>NZ_JACJEY010000093.1:0-8728 GCF_014164295.1 Pseudoalteromonas sp. SG43-7 | reverse complement strand
ACGTACACCAATCATGAAATCATGTGGTAACGCAGCCTTTATAGCATCAAATATTGTCAGGGGTAGGCGCATGCGGTTCTCTAATGAGCCGCCAAATTGATCTGAACGCTGATTACTAAGCGGTGATAAAAATTGGTGCAGTAAATAGCCATGAGCTGCATGAAGTTCTATGCCAGAAAAACCAGCTTTATGGGCACGTTGAGCACTTTTCACAAACTGAGTAATTAATCGTCCAATATCGTCTTGCGTCATTGCTTTTGGTAAAGGAGCTTCATCTGAAAAAGCAAGTTCACTCGGAGCAATAGTTTGCCAACCGTTCTTTATTGCTGGAGCGATAGGCGCACCGCCATTCCAAGGTAATTCAGTTGACGCTTTACGACCTGCATGACCAATCTGCATCACCATCGGAATGTTAGAGTATTGACCTACATTAGATACGACTTCACGCCAAGCTTGCTCACATTCGTCGCTATAAATACCTGAATCGGCGTAAGAGATTCTTCCTTCAGGGGATACAGCGCTCGCTTCAACAATCAATAAGCCAGCACCGGATTGCGCGAGCATACCATAATGTTGATGATGCCAAGGTTGCACCTTGCCTTCTTCTGCGGCATACATACACATGGGAGCAATAATAATGCGGTTTTTGAGTGTTATCGGACCTAATTTTAGTGGGCTAAATAATTTTACCATAGAAAATTCTCAAATAATGAATGTGCAGTAAATCACAAATATAATGTACTAATCATTCTACACCCAAGGTTAGGGGCATACGCAAGCTCATTGAATGTGAAAGTATGATGATATACCGAAGAGCTATCAGGAAAAACTTTGTACAAAAAAAGCGAGCCTAATTTGGCTCGCTTTTTTGTTTTAAACTGACGGCTGATAGCTGATAGCTTACAGCTTCACTTACTCCGGCTCATACCCCAAATTAGGAGACAACCATCTTTCCGCTTCTTCTAGCGTCATGTTGGTTCGTTGAGCGTAATCTTCAACCTGATCCTTTTGTACTGCCGCTACGGCGTAGTATTTAGCCTCAGGGTGAGAGAAGTACCAGCCTGATACCGCAGCACCGGGCCACATGGCGTATGAGCTGGTGAGCTGCATGCCAATGCGCTTTTCAGTGTCGAGTAGTTGCCAGATTTTCTTCTTCTCAGTGTGCTCTGGACACGCTGGGTAACCGGGTGCTGGGCGAATACCTTGATAGTTTTCACGAATAAGATCTTCATTCGCAAGGTTTTCGTCTGGGGCAAAACCCCAATATTCTTTACGCACTTGTTCGTGTAAGTACTCAGCAAAGGCTTCGGCGAGTCTATCTGCCACCGCTTTTACCATTATTTTGTTGTAGTCATCTTGCTGTGCATCGAACGCATCAGCTAAGTCGTCTTCTTCAAGACCGCCGGTTACCGCAAATGCACCAAAGTAATCAGGCGTGCCTTTCGGGGCGATATAATCAGCTAAGCAGTAGTTAGCAAAGTCGGTTTTTTCTGTTTGCTGACGTAAATGGCACGATGTGGTTAATAGTTCAGAGCGAGTTTCGTCTGTGTATATTTCAATATCGTCACCCACGCGATTAGCTGGGAATAAACCAATTACGCCAAGCGGTTGCAAACTGCCTGACTTTTCAAGATCGTCTAACATGTCGTTGGCGTCTTTAAATAAGCTTTGCGCCTGCTCGCCAACCACTTCATCAGTCATGATACGTGGGTATTTACCGGCGATTGACCAGGTCATAAAGTACGGCGTCCAGTCTATGTATTGTCGTAAAGTGGCTATCGAGACATTTTTAAACTCTGTCACGCCCAGCTTTTTCGGCACCGGTGGAGTGTAATTATCCCAATCAAGCTTGGCGGCGTTGTCGCGGGCACGTTGAATAGTAACCGGTTTTGAACGTGGCTTTTTGCGTGCTTGCTGCTCGCGTACTTTGACATATTCAGCGCTGGTTTTTGCTAAAAATTCAGCTTTATGCTCTTTCGACAATAAGTTAGAAACCACGCCTACAGCGCGACTGGCGTTATTTACATACACCACGCCTTTGTCATATTGTGGCTCGATTTTAACGGCAGTATGCGCTTTTGAGGTAGTCGCGCCACCAATCAATAGCGGTAGTTCAAAACCACGGCGCTTCATTTCTTTGGCAACATGCACCATTTCATCAAGCGATGGTGTAATCAGCCCTGATAAACCAATGATATCGGCTTTTTCATCAATCGCGGTTTGCAGTATTTTATCTGCAGGCACCATTACGCCTAAATCGATAACTTCATAGTTATTACATTGCAGTACTACGCCAACAATATTTTTACCAATATCATGTACGTCACCTTTAACGGTGGCCATCACGATTTTACCGTTAGTAGCCCCTTCTTCTTTTTCTGCTTCAATGTAAGGGTCTAGGTAGGCCACTGCGCGCTTCATCACTCGCGCTGATTTAACGACTTGCGGTAAGAACATTTTACCTGCGCCAAATAAATCGCCTACCACATTCATGCCGTCCATTAACGGCCCTTCAATCACATGAATAGGTTTATCGGCAGCAGCACGGCATTCTTCGGTGTCTTCATCTATAAAGGTAGTAATGCCTTTAACAAGAGCATGTTCAAGGCGCTTTTCGACCGGCCAAGTACGCCATTCTAAATCCTCTACGCGTTCGGCTTGTGCCATGCCTGAGTATTTAGGTGCCAACTCAACTAAACGTTCACCTGCACCTGGATCGGTATTTAAAATAACGTCTTCAACGGCTTTTCGCAGCTCCGCTGGAATATCATCATACACAGCGAGTTGCCCTGCATTAACAATTCCCATATCCATACCCGCTTGAATTGCGTGATATAAAAATACTGAGTGAATAGCCTCTCGCACGGGGTTATTCCCACGAAACGAGAACGATACATTCGACACCCCACCCGACACTTTACAGTGTGGCAAGTTTTGCTTAATGCGACGTGTACCTTCAATAAATTCAACTGCGTAGTTGTCGTGCTCTTCAATACCGGTTGCTACCGCAAAGATGTTGGGATCGAAAATAATATCTTCTGGCGCAAAGCCAATTTCATCCACCAAAATGCGGTAACTACGCTGACAAATTTCAAACTTGCGATCGGCTGTATCTGCTTGGCCGTCGGTATCAAACGCCATAACCACTGCAGCGGCGCCAAAACGTTTAATAATTTTAGCTTGGCGAATAAATGGCTCTTCACCTTCTTTTAGCGAGATTGAGTTTACAATTGCCTTGCCTTGAATACACTTTAAGCCCGCTTCAATGACTTCCCACTTAGAAGAGTCGACCATAATTGGCACGCGAGAAATATCAGGCTCGGAGGCAATCAAATTTAAAAATTTCACCATGGCGGCTTTTGAGTCCAGCATGGCTTCATCCATGTTGATATCAATAACCTGTGCGCCGTTTTCTACTTGCTCGCGGGCAACATTAAGCGCGGTCTCGTAATCTTCTTCCATGATCAAACGTTTGAACATGGCTGAGCCGGTCACATTGGTACGTTCGCCAACGTTGGTAAATACTGCTATTTTTTGTGTCATCTCGGCTACCTTAGTTTAAATTACACGCTTCAAGGCCTGATAAGCGCATACGCACTTCAAGCTCTGGCAATGGCCGAGGTTTAACACCTTCAAGCCCTTTCGAAAATGCCCTGATGTGTGCAGGTGTGGTACCACAACAACCGCCAACAATATTGATAAAGCCAGACTTGCCCCAATCGATAATTTCTTGAGCCATTTCAGGTGCTTCTAAATCATATTCCCCAAACTCGTTCGGTAAACCAGCATTGGGGTGAACAGAGACAAAGGTTTCGCAAACACGCGATAGTTCTTCTACATATTGGCGCAATAAATCTGGACCTAGCGCGCAGTTCAAGCCAATTGAAATTGGCTTTATATGACGAATAGAATTATAAAATGCTTCGGTGGTTTGCCCTGACAGCGTACGGCCCGAGGCATCGGTTATGGTGCCAGAGATCATCACAGGCAACTTGCGCCCTGCTTGTTCAAACGCTTCTTCAACCGCGAATGAAGCCGCTTTTGCATTAAGCGTATCAAAAATTGTTTCTATCAAAATTAAATCAACACCACCTTCCATTAAAGCAAGGGTTGATTCAACATACGCGGTGACTAACTTATCAAACGTGACATTGCGATAACCCGGGTCGTTCACATCCGGTGAGATTGAACAGGTTTTTGAGGTTGGCCCTAAAACACCCGCAACATAGCGTGGTTTTGCTGGATTTTTAGCAGTAAACTCATCACAAATACTGCGTGCTAATTTAGCTGACTCTAAGTTTACTTCACGGCTGATGCTGGCCATATCGTAATCTTCCATCGAAATTGTAGTCGAATTAAAGGTGTTGGTTTCGATAATATCGGCACCTGCACTTAAAAAGCCACGATGAATATCAGCAATAATTTTTGGTTGTGTGATGCTTAATAAATCATTATTACCTTTAATTAGCACATGCCAGTCTTTAAAGCGCTCGCCACGGTAATCGTGTTCTTCTAATTTGTGTTCTTGGATCATGGTACCCATAGCACCATCAAGAATTAAAATACGCTGTTTTAACGCTTCAATTAACACGGCGCTTTTGTTTTCTAAATTATTCGGCATAGTTGTTAGTCCTTACGGCTTGGCTAACTAAATTAATATCATAGGGTGTGGTTTGGTACACATAATAATTTAACCAATTCGAAAACAGTAAAAAGGCATGGCTTTGCCAAGTTTTCGACGGTTCGTTATCTGGGTTGTTCTCTGGAAAGTAATTTTCAGGCAATGGCGCATCAGGGCCTTTTTCTAAATCGCGCTGATATTCGCCTTTTAAAGTGTCTGCATCATACTCAGGATGCCCGGTAATATACACTTGGCTGCCGGATTTATTTTTTATTAAGTAAGCGCCTACTTGCTCTGAACCTGCCAGCACCACTAAGTCATCACAAGCGTTAATTTTTTCAATATCAATATGACCATACCGCGAGTGAGGCACTACAAAGGTATCGTCAAAACCACGCGTTAAGGCTCCATGTTCAAAGTAACACTTATGGGTAAACACGCCACAGAGCTTATTTTCTTTTAGTTCACGCTTTAGATTATAATGATGAAATAAACCCGCGTGAGCCGCCCAACACGAAAATAATGTTGAGGTTACATGCTGCTCCGCCCAATCTAAAATTACTTTTAGTTCATCCCAGTAGGCTACATCGTCATATTCTAAATGTGCCAATGGTGCGCCGGTAATGAGTAATGCATCGTAATTGTTGTCTTTCACTTCAGAGAAATAACGGTAAAAAGTGTCTAAATGCTGCTCTGAATTGCTACTGCTGCGATGAGTGTCTAAACGTAGTAGCTCTACATTCACTTGTAAGGGTGAATTAGCGAGCAAACGAATAAATTGCACCTCGGTTTCTACCTTATTAGGCATTAAGTTTAAAATCGCCAAGCGCATCGGACGGATCTCTTGGGTTTTAGCGCGGCTTTTTGGCATTACGAATACGTTTTCTTGACGTAACTTCGCAATTGCGGGCAATTCATCTTTAACGGTAATAGGCATACTCATCTCCAAGGCATAATTAACCAATGGCTAATTATGAACGGATAGCTGGAAATTTCAACCTCTAGATGTTTAGATGTCCAAATGAATTTATTTTAGCTATTCTTTTGCATTCTAAAAACCGCTCGCCATAATGCGCCTGTTGATTTTATTTTAAGGTGGTAAACGTGATTGATTGGCTAGGCTTTGGAGAACTTTTTGCTATATTAGCAGCTATTGTTTGGGCGCTTTCGACCATTTTATATAAAGGTTTTAGCCATCACTTAACGCCTATGCAGCTAAACATCAGTAAAGGCGTGTTAGCAAGTGCCATGATGTTAGCTACTATTGCGATTACTCAAGACGCTGCACTACCACATCATCTGACAAGCTGGCTTTGGCTAATTGCTGGCGGGGTGATTGGGATTGCGATTGGCGATAGCGCCTATTTTACTGCGCTGCGAAATATTGGCCCTGCTCGCACGTTAGTTATTGAGTCCCTTGCTCCAGCCCTTGTGGGGGTTTTTAATATCCTGCTATTAAATCATTATTTATCGCCATTTGCATGGTGCGGTATTGTACTTACAACCATTGGCGTAGTAATAGCAATCAAGCCTGAAAAAACATTGCCACAGGTTGATCATCAACATTATCGCAAAGGTGTTTTATGTGCCCTTGCAGCTGCTATCTGCCAAGCGCTCGGTATGGTGATGTCTAAAGGCGCACTCAATAATGAGCATATGAGTAGCTTATGGGCGGCATTAATTAGATTAGCAGCCGGTACGATGACTGTGGCCTTAGTTGTTGCAGTGTTTAAAAGCAGTGAATTTAAACAAGCACTAACTCTAAGGGGAATTAGCGGCAAACAATGGTTTTTTGCGGCTGTGTTTTTAGGCACTTTCCTTGGTTTATGGCTTCAACTTGGCGCAGTTAAATATACCGATCCAGCCATTGCACAAACGATTTTCGCAACCGCGCCATTAATTGTAATGAGCATTGGTTTTATAAAGCGCGAGCCCGTTACCAATAAAATGTTAATAGGCGGCTTGCTTGCTTTAATCGGTGTAGGAGTATTGCTCGCGAATTAGCACATTGTTATTTGGTTGATTCGTTGACTGTTTCACCTGTGAGCCACTACAATACAACATTGAAATTTTTATTATTATTTGAAGGCTCCTTCCATGGTTTTACCTGATAAGTTTATTTTCTCGATGAGTCGAGTATCTAAGGTTGTGCCACCTAAGCGCACTATCTTAAAAGATATTTCTTTGCATTTTTTCCCGGGCGCAAAAATTGGTGTCCTTGGTTTAAACGGTTCTGGTAAATCAACGTTGCTACGTATTATGGCCGGCCTTGATCAAGAGTTTGAAGGTGAGGCATATCCTCAACCGGGCACTAAAATTGGTTACTTACCGCAAGAGCCTATTCTAGATGAAAGCAAAACGGTTCGTGAAACTGTGGAAGAAGCAGTCAGCGAAGTTAAAAACGCGCTTAACCGTCTTGATGAAGTATATAACGAATACGCGATGGAAGATGCTGACTTTGACGCACTAGCCAAAGAGCAAGGTGAGCTTGAAGCAATTATTCAAGCCCACGATGGTCATAACATCGACAACGTATTAGAGCGCGCCGCAGATGCCCTGCGCTTACCTGAGTGGGATGCTAAAATTGAATTCTTGTCAGGTGGTGAGCGTCGCCGAGTGGCTATCTGCCGCTTATTGCTTGAAAAACCAGATATGCTTATCCTCGATGAGCCGACTAACCACTTAGATGCAGAATCTGTAGCATGGCTTGAGCGCTTCTTGCATGATTACGAAGGCACTGTTGTGGCGGTAACCCATGACCGTTACTTCCTCGATAATGTAGCTGGCTGGATCTTAGAGCTTGACCGTGGTGAAGGTATTCCATGGGAAGGTAATTATTCTTCTTGGCTTGAGCAAAAAGATGCGCGCCTGCAGCAAGAGCAAAAGTCTGAAAAAGCCCGTCAAAAATCAATTGCACAAGAACTTGAGTGGGTACGTTCAAACCAAAAAGGTCGTCAAGCTAAGTCAAAAGCGCGTATGTCGCAATTTACTGAAATGCAGCAGTCTGATTACCAAAAACGTAATGAAACCAACGAGCTATTTATTCCACCTGGACCACGTTTAGGTGATCAAGTTATTGAAGTTAAAAACTTGAAGAAAAGCTTTGGCGATCGCGTGTTAATTGATGATCTAAGCTTTACTGTGCCTAAAGGCGCAATTGTTGGCATTATCGGTGCCAATGGCGCAGGTAAATCAACGCTGTTTAAAATGCTCAGCGGTGAAGACAAACAAGACAGCGGTGAAATTAACCTAGGTGAAACGGTTGAACTGGCAACCGTTGATCAGTTCCGTGGCAATATGGATGACAGCAATACTGTTTTCCAAGAAATTTCAAACGGCCAAGACGTACTAAAAATTGGTAACTTTGAATTCCAAAGCCGTGCCTATGTTAGTCGCTTTAACTTCAAAGGTAACGATCAGCAAAAATTTGTTAAGGACTTGTCAGGTGGTGAACGCAACCGCTTACACTTAGCTAAGTTATTAAAAGCCGGTGGCAACGTTATCCTGCTGGATGAGCCAACCAATGATTTGGACGTTGAAACATTACGTGCCCTTGAGAACGCTATTTTAGAATTCCCAGGCTGCGTTATGTGTATCTCGCATGACCGTTGGTTCTTAGACCGTATCGCAACACATATTCTTGATTACCGTGACGAAGGCCAAATTAACTTCTTCGATGGTAACTACACTGAATATGAAGAATGGCTTAAAAAGACCTTAGGCACTGCGGCTACGCAACCTAAGCGTATTAAGTACAAAAAGATAGGTTAAGTTCTAGGTTCTAAACATTTTTTAAGCCCCACATTTATGTGGGGCTTTTTTTATTAACCTGGAATATAGATCAGAGATTCACGATCCAGAGTTCAGCTTATACCAATCGTGTTAAGTTACTGACCATTTATAGCGACAGATAAATGGAGTGATAACAAGACATAAATTTTTACATGTAGTTGTTCTACATGAAAAATTTATAACGCAGTTAGCGCTTTATTTAGCTCGCTAGAATGGTTAAATATTTAAGTCGATTGGTATTAATTACACATACTGACTAAAAAACAGGCTACACTTAATCCTAATACTCCTAATACTCCTAATACTCCTAATACT
>NZ_JACJEY010000092.1:0-9574 GCF_014164295.1 Pseudoalteromonas sp. SG43-7 | reverse complement strand
ATCTCAATCATTTGCTACCTAAGAAAATGATTGAGATAAAACATTAACCTTTAGTATTTGGTACAATTTGAACTTCCACGCGGCGGTTTTGCGCGCGGCCGTTGGCGCTGTCATTGCTGGCAATTGGGCGAGTTTCGCCGTAACCACGTGTACTAATACGCCCAGCTAGAATTTGCTGATTCACTAAGTAACCTTTCACACTCTGCGCACGCTGTTGCGATAACGTCATGTTGTAGCTATCTTTACCTGTGCTATCGGTATGGCCTTCAATACTTAAATAAGTTTTTTCGTACTTATTCATCACTTTAGCAATAGCATCAAGGGTGTTATGAAAGCCTGATGAAATATACGATTGATCGGTGGCAAAAGTTATATTAGCTGGCATCACTAAACGTAAGTTATCGCCTTCACGCACAACTTCAACACCGGAGCCGGCTAACTCATCACGAAAAGCTGCTTCTTGTTTATCCATATAGTCACCAACCGCAGCGCCGGCTAGCGCGCCAATAGCGGCACCAATGAAGATACGTTTATCATCATGATCTCCGGTTGCCTTACCAAGTACTGCGCCTGTAGCTGCACCAATACCAGCTCCCATTCCTGTATTGGTGGTCTCACAACCCGTTAATAATAATCCAACAATAGTCGCTGTTAGTAATGGTTTGGTTAAAGTCATGGTATTTCCTTGGTTATTAATTCTTTCATTAACAGCTAGTATGCAAACATTGTAATGAACGAAATATGAAGAAGATGTTAAAAGCTCAGCGCTTGCTCGTTAAGAGGAGGAAGTTCATAGGGAGCAATTAATGTATTTAGCTGACCAGTGGCAGCCATTGTTTTTATTAGCGCATCAACCTGCTGCGCTAATGGGGTTGCTGAAAACTGTTTACTTAAAGCGAGATAACCATAGATTATGTCATTAAAACGATACCGCATTTTAACTAGTTTATTGGCTGGCTGATTCAGCACACTCATAGCATGATCCGCGGTATCTTCAACGGCAATAACTAAATCTGCACGCCCTTTCAATAATAGGTTAATAGCTGTGCTTTCTGTTAAAACAGCTATTTTAGTCAGTTCATCGTCTTCATCAAAACGTTTAAAATGTACGGCACCTCGCATAATCGCAATTTTTTACCATATAAATCGTCATAGTTGTTGATTTGTAATTGGCTATCTTCGCGTGCATAAAATACAAATGACGAGGTTAAAACCATATAAGGTGGGGTTACAAATTGCATTACTTGCTGACGCATAGGTGTGAGGATCAAACCTCCCATCGCATTAACTTCGCCTTGCTCTAACATTCTTACACAGCGTGAAAATGGGCAACCAACCAGCTCTAACTTAAAAGGAAGTTGCTTTTTCATCTCCCGAAAAATATCAACAATCGCGCCTGATACTTCACCATTTTGATTAATTTGGCTATACGGTGGTGCATGATCCACGGCTAACGATATTTTTTGCACAGCCGCATTAGGTTCATTTGCAGCATAGGCATAGTTTATAAAGGCAAAAATTATAAAAATATAAACAATAAATCGCATAACTACTTAACTTTAACAAAGCCTTTTTTACATTGTAGACAGGTACAAAGATTAAAAACCATAAAATTGTCACGAAATTTTGTCATACTAAGCTGTTACGGCAATAAGAAACGAGAGAATTCATGTTACTAGCTATTTTTAAGCAGTTTTTTTTACTTGGTTGCATGAGCTTTGGCGGGCCAGCTGCACATTTAGGTTATTTTAAACGTCATTTTGTTGATAACTTGCAATGGCTCAATGCTCAACGTTATGCACAACTAATCAGTCTTAGTCAGGCTCTGCCTGGACCTGGGTCTAGCCAAGTGGGTTTTGCTATTGGTGTGGAGCGAGCAGGCGTATTAGGCGGTATTGCTGCTTTTGTTGGCTTTACCTTACCTTCCTTTTTGATCATGGCTTTATTAGCGATTAGCGCCCACCAATTTGATGCTATTTACTTTGCAATAGTTGCCGGTTTAAAACTATTTGCTGTAGTAATTGTGGCCGATGCTACGCTGAGTATGGCAAAAAGCTTTTGCACTAGCTGGGTACTCAAAGCGCTTGCTGTGTTAAGTACCTTAGTGCTGATCTTATTACCGAGCCTGAGCAGTCAAATATTGGCTCTATTAGCAGCCGCTGCTATTGGCGCAATATGGCCATTGCTTAATCTAGCTCAAAGTAATCAAACAGCAACTAAGCAGCGCACAGTTAACTGGCCTGCACTCATTCTATTTGCACTATTATTGCTAGTGAGCTTTGTCCCACTAGGTTCTCAATTTGCAGGTTTTGCACCCTTTTATCAAGCTGGGGCTATGGTTTTTGGCGGCGGTCATGTGGTATTGCCGATACTTCAAGCTGGCTTACCAAGTTTAAACACTGAGCAATTTTTATCAGCTTACGCCAGCGCACAAGCGGTGCCTGGGCCAATGTTCACCATTGCTAGTTATTTAGGCGCAGAGCTTAATAGCGAGCAGCCGCTTGTTGGTGCGGTGATTGCAACCTTACTGATTTTTACTCCTGGTTTTTTGTTAATGTTAGCATTTCAAAAAAGCTGGCTGCAATTATCTGAACGCCCCCGCTTTGCCAGCTGTATTGCCGCGCTTAATGCCGCTGTGGTAGGTTTTTTAGCGGCTGCATTGTATTCACCAATTTGGACATCCGCAGTTCACAACATTTGGCATATTGTGATTGTTGTTGCAGCTTTTGCATGGCTAAGGTTAGCAAAGCCTCCTATTTGGTGGCTATTAATCGTATTTGTTAGCCTTGGCCTGCTTCAGTATTATTTGCCACTTTAATGGTAGGTTTAATAGCGGTTGGGGTGATTGCTGCAGGACTAAATTGCCCCGAGACACTTTGATAAGCGCGTAGGTCAAAAATAGGTAATACCGCAAGTAGATGATCCATGATCTCTGCTTGCAGATGCTCGTACGATATCCAGCGCTTATCTTCACTAAAACAATAAAACTCTATCGGTAAGCCATGATTTAACGGTTGTAACTCCCGCACCATTAATGTCAGTGACGTGTTTATTTTACTGTGCTGCTTTAAATATCCTTCAGCATAACGACGAAATAACCCTAAATTTGATACCGGATCAGGTAAGGTATTCATCTTAATATATTCTTTTAACGCGATAGTTTGAGAAATCGTTTTAGTCAGCTCGTCATCAGCTAAACGAATGCTATTCATATCTATATTGAGTGAGCGCTTGATCCGACGACCTCCAGATTCTTGCATACCACGCCAGTTTTTAAATGAGCCGGCCACCAGCATATAAGTGGGGATAGTGGTGATAGTGTTATCCCAGTTTCGTACTTTTACGGTATTTAACCCAAGGTCAATTACTTCGCCGTCAGCACCATAGTTATCTACTTGGATCCAATCACCATAGGTTACTAAACGATTTGCTGCAATTTGAATGCTGGCTACAAAACCTAATATAGTGTCTTTGAATACTAACAAGGTCACCGCAGCAATTGCCCCGAAGCCTGAAAGAATATAGGTTGGCGATTTTTCCAGTACGATACTGACAATCAAAATCACACAAATCATAAAGGTAATAAGTTTTACTACTTGGATCAGCCCTTGAATCGGCACTTCGCGAGCAAACTCTAGTTGGTTATAAATGCCACCTGCAATACTTACTATGCTGCTGATGATAAAGCCAACATGAATAATTAATAAAGTTTGACCAATCGTCTTCAGCACTTCAGCAGCAAATTCAGTAACTGGATAAACACTATCAAATGTTGCTAAGAATAATACACAGCACAACATCCCGGCAAAACGACGGTTAAGTTTTGTCAGCATAGGCGCCAACAGCCCAATTCGCTCAGGAGAAAGTTTAGTCACCACCTTTTGAATACCTGGTAGCATTAAACGGCGGGTAAATAAATACACCACTAACAGCGAGAACACACCAATTGCAGTGGCTGTAAGAGAACTGAATAATACTGTGTCAGGCATACCCTGAAACCAAGGCTGCACAAATTGCTGTAAATGAGTTGGAGTCGTCATGATAATTCTAATTCCTTGCTGCGGGAGGCTCAATAACAGTCATTTTAGCTATATTGATTGTTGCTTAACACTGTAACAAACCCAAAACCAATACAAGCTTAACAGTACTGATTTGGGCCGTTACCTATTAGCATTTGCGACTATGACTTAAGTTTTTGCTCAAACTCGCTAAGCTGTTGTTCTTTCTCTTGCCATAAGCGATTTAATTCTGATTGAAAACGTACTCTAAATTCAGAATCTCCCGTGTAATCACCTATCAACTCTTGGCTTACCGGCATCACTTCTACATGAATATTAATTTGTTTTACTCGTCCACTGGCAAAATCCATAAAGGTAGGAATGCCCTCAGGATACTGAATAGTGACATTTACCACTTTAGAGATTTGCTCACCCATAGCTTGCATCACAAACGCCACCCCACCCGCTTTAGGTTTGAGTAAATGAGGAAACGGGCTATTTTGACGCGAATGTTTTTGCGCTGTAAAGCGAGTACCTTCAACGAAGTTAACCACACTCACCGGCATTTCTTTGAACTTTTCACAGGCTTTACGGGTTGTTTCTAAATCTTTACCACGTAATTTAGGATTCTTTTTTAATTGGCTTTTGCTGGTACGAGTCATAAAAGGGAAGTCAAGCGCCCACCAACATAGCCCCAAAACAGGAACGTATATCAATTCTTTTTTCAAAAAGAAGTTTAAAAATGGAATTTTACGATTAAACACACGCTGTAAAACTAAAATGTCCACCCAGCTCTGATGATTGGCAATCACTAAGTACCAGTCTTTTAGTTTGAGCTCTTCAAGGCCGGTAACACTTAGCTTGGTTGGTGTTAATAACTTTTGATTTAACGTATTAAACGTAACCCAAATAGAGGCGCACTGCTTAGCTGTCCAACTCATTAACTTTTGTAACGGTTTGATAGGGATAAGTTTAATTAGGCCACAAATAAAAATGGGAACAAACCAAATTAGTGTATTTATGGTGTAAAAGAAAATACTAAAAACACAACGGATCCAAGACATTACTACTTAATTCCTTTCATTAAAACTGTTCGGCAATTTAGAATGCAATACAAGAGTATCGCAATTAATCTTCAAAATATGTATACCCTTCAAGGCCCGCATTTAGCTCAGCTAAATACTGCTGCTTAATAGAGTCACTAATGTCGAGTTGCTGTACTGTGGTAGCAAAGTTATCCGAGAAAATATCGCTATCATAATCAACAAACTTTAATACATCCTTAACGCTATCACCCTTGATCGCATTGGTTAGTTGATAACCTTGTTCGGTGAGCTCTACATGGACTGAATCAGTATCACCAAATAAGTTATGTAGATCACCTAAAATCTCCTGGTAAGCTCCCACCATAAACATGGCAATGTGGTATTGTTGCCCAGGTACATATTGTGGAATAGGTAAGCTTGTTTCGATCCCTGCTCCCTCAACATATTCACGAATTTGCCCATCTGAGTCACAGGTAATATCTTGAATGATAGCGCGTTGCGTTAACGGCTTATCAAGGTTTTCAATCGGCATTACCGGGAATAATTGCTGGATCCCCCAGACATCTGGCAATGACTGAAACAATGAAAAATTCACAAATAATTTGTCGGCTAATTTTTCGTTTAAATCATCCAGTACTTCACGGTGAGCACGCGCATTGCTTAATGACGCTCGCACGCGATGCAAAATAGTAAAATACAGCTGCTCTATTTTCGCCCACTCCAACATGCTTACTAAACCATGTACGTATTGGTCATGCGCTTCGCTAAATAAGTGCATTGCATCATGGTAAATTTCTAGCGCCATACGTGGGTTTAAGCGTTGTAAACACTGCCACATTTCATCTAACACTAACGCACTATTTGGCTCAGGTGCACTAGGGTTGCTGTGATTTGGTGCTTGCTCAACATCAATCACATCAGTGATCAGCACTGCGTGGTGAGCAGTTAACGCACGGCCTGATTCAGTAATAATAGCCGGATGCGCTAAGTCATGCTGTTCGCACACTTCAGCAAACGCATTCACCACATTACGAGCATATTCTTCGACTGTGTAGTTCATGGAACAGGCACTGCGCGAGCCAGAACCTTCGTAATCAACGCCTAAACCACCACCTACATCAACGGTATTTAATGGCACACCTAGCTGGCTTAATTCTGCAAAGTGGCGTGAACATTCACGTAAAGCACGATGAATATCGCGAATATTGGCAATTTGTGAGCCTATATGAAAATGTACCATTTGCATTAAATGCAACTTATTGTGTTTTTTGAGTACTTCGACGGCCGTTAATACTTGCCCAGCTGTTAAGCCAAATTTACCTTTTTCGCCACCGGTATTTTGCCACTTCCCTTTACCCACTGAGTTTAAACGGATGCGAATACCAATGGCAGGCTCGATGCCTAGATCTTCAATCTCGGCTAATAACGTTGTTAACTCAGATAGCTTTTCAACGACGATTTTAACTTTATGGCCCATAGCTTGGCCAATACATGCTAAACGTAAAAACTCACTGTCTTTGTATCCATTACAAACAATAGTGATCGGTTGTTTTGCCACACCTAAAATCGCCATTAACTCAGGTTTTGAACCGGCTTCTAAACCGACTAAGCCGCTCGGGTGCGCCAATAACTTACTTACTACTGAACGCTGCTGATTTACTTTGATCGGATATACGCAAGTATATTGACCTTGGTAGGCACGGGCATTGCGCGCGCTACTAAATGCGCTGGTCATAGTATCTACACGATTTTGCAAGATATCGGTAAAGCGTACTAATACTGGTAACGTTAAACCCTGCTTTTTAAATTGTTCCGTTAACTCGGTTAATGAAATAGCGGCTTTCGTTTGATCGCCATCTGGGAAAGCAACCAGCTCACCTTGGCTATTAATATCAAAGTAACCATCGCTCCAATGAGCAACGTTATATGTAGAGCGTGCTGTATCTAAACCCCAAGTCATGGCAAATTCTTCTATAGTTAACAAGTTTCGCGGAATCACGCATTTTAGTACGTCATAACTCTCTACGCTAACAAAAAATGACCTTTAAGCCAAAGCTAAGATAAAATATATTCGCTATACTGATAAAATTTCATTGAGCAAAACGCCAAGCACTGGCAGAATTGCCCCTTTTTCATACTCAACTCAAAAGTGTAACTAGCGACATGGCAAATTTAGATCAAAGTAAATGGTTTACAGAAATCAGTGAACGTGACGGCAGTGCGTTTTCTATGCGCATCAACAAAAAGCTAGAAGAACAGCAATCGCCTTTTCAAAAAGTCGAAATGTACGAGACAACAGACTTCGGTAATCTAATGATTATTGACGGTTGTACTATGGTAACTAGCCGTGAAAACTTTTTTTACCATGAAATGATCAGCCACCCTGCACTACTTGCACACCCAAACCCAAAAAATGTAGTTATTATTGGTGGTGGTGACTGCGGCACTTTACGTGAGGTACTCAAGCACCCGGGCGTTGAGTCTGTTACACAAATCGATATCGATGAAGTAGTGACGCAAATGTCACTTAAATACTTCCCTGAGTTATGTGAAGCAAACCAAGATCCTCGCGCTACAGTAATGTTTGACGACGGTATTAAATACATGCGTGAAGCTGCAGCAGAATCAATCGATATCGTGATTGTTGATGGCACTGATCCAGTCGGTCCAGGTGAAGGTTTGTTTAACCATGCCTTTTACACGAGCTGTTTAAATGCACTACGCCCTGGCGGCATTATGGTACAACAAAGTGAATCACCGCTTATGCATATGCCATTACTGGTTGAAATGCGCGATGCGATGACTGATGTAGGCTTTAACGACTTACAAACACTGCCATTCCCACAACCTATTTACCCAAGTGGTTTATGGTCAGTAACACTTGCTCGTAAAGATGTAGCATTCGCCGGTTTTAGAGAAGACGCAGCAGCAGAGCTTGCGCAAACTACAGAGTATTACAATAATGGTATTCACCATGGCGCATTAGCAACACCGAACTTTATGAAGCGCGCTTTCGAAAAAAAGTAAACGTTATACCAATCGTTTTAAGTTACTGACCATTTATAGCGACAGAAAAATACAGTGGTAACAAGGCAGAGATTTTGACATGTAGTTGTTCTCGGCAATTGCTCCTGCATTGCTCTACCTCTTGCATCCATGCAGTCGTACATGAAAAATTACTAACGCATTTAGCGCGCTAGAATGGTTAAATATTTAAGTCGATTGGTATTAGATACTAACAACGCAAAAAAGGGTTCTCTCGAACCCTTTTTTATTGCCTACAGCAAACAATTAAACTTTAAAGCGCTGCACTAGGCGGCTTAATTCATCGGTTAATTGGTTCATTCTTACCGCAACTTCTTCAGTTGAACGTGCCAGCTCGCCACCTTGCATGGTTTGATCGTTCAATGATGATAAATTATGACTGATTTCTTCAGCTACTGCTGTTTGCTCATCGGTAGCTTGGGCTGTTTGCATAGCCATATCATTCACTTTTACTGATGACTCTTGCATCGCATTAAGTACATCATTGGTTTGCGTAAACGAGGCTACGGCTTCATCTGCAAAGCGTTTGCCACCATTAATTGCCGTTAAAGACTGCTCGACACTATTGGCAAACTGCTCAACCATTTTTTGAATATCGTTGGTACTTTCTTGAGTGCGCGTTGCCAAGGTGCGTACTTCATCGGCAACCACCGCAAACCCCCGCCCTTGTTCGCCAGCTCGCGCCGCTTCGATAGCAGCATTAAGCGCAAGTAAATTAGTTTGCTCCGCAATCGCGCGGATCACCTCTAGCACTTTAGCTATATTATCAGAGCTTTGTTGCAGTTCGGTTGATTTGTTACTGGCATGTTCCATATTTTCAGATAGCGCGACTATTTTATCACTCGAATTAGCCACAGCCGTTAAACCTTGCTTAGCCAGTTGCTGTGAGTTATCGGCTTCTTTTGACGATTGCTGCGCCACATTAGCGACTTCGCGACTAGCAACACTCATTTGATGAACCGCACTAACAATTGATTCAGATGCTTGGCTGAGTTTTTGAGTGATCTGATTATTTTGATTTGCGAACTGGCTTAAATCAGTTCCTAAATGGTTAAGCTCATTAGCTTGGCCTAAAATATCACGGATCAATTGCTGCAAATTATCTAAAAAGCGATTAAATGCCGTTGCCAGCTCGGCAAATTCATCTTGGCTTTTTACCACAATACGCTCTGTTAAATTACCATCACCAGAGGCAATATCATTAATTCTCGCAGTCACGTAATGCATTTGCTTCGTTAACTGACGTGGGATCATATAACTGAACCAAGCTGAAATGGCTAACAGCACCACCATAGTCAGTAAAAACAGTTTCGTTGTGGTTATCTTCTCTAGCAGCTTTTGTTTTTCTTGTTTAGACGTCAACCTAAAGTATCCCCAGAATTAGCCTTTATATATCAATGAACTAATAGTATTAAAAAATGTGGGAAGCGAGGGAACATTCATGGTGTTTTGTGATCTTATGAATCGCTTAAAAACAACAGAGCT
>NZ_JACJEY010000091.1:0-9669 GCF_014164295.1 Pseudoalteromonas sp. SG43-7 | reverse complement strand
GTTGGTCAGGAAAGTCACGAGATTGGTCAATGATAAACGAAGTAAATTTGAATCCTGAGAAAAAAGAAGAAATGCGGGCGGCATAAAATTTAACTTGAGGCGACAACTAACTTGAAAAACTCCGCAGGATAAGATTAGATTTAGACGCCAACTCATTCATACCACTTCGCACTATTGTTGCTTTTGACCCTATAAAAAATTCTTACAAGACCGAACAATATATTCTCCAAGATTGGCCATCTTTTAAATCAGATACTCTTGACTGGTATGAACAAGAAAACGGTAACATTACTAGCTTTAATTTTGACGAAATACCATTTTTCTATGTAAGTGCTCAAAGAGATATCACTGAAGATACAAAGCTTAAAAGCTCATATCTGGGTAAAATGCTCTCAAAAATTAAGTACTCTGATCAAGAAATTGCTGATATTGAAATAGAAATAGAGCGACTTAATAAAAAAACTGTTGATAAGAGCTCTATTCTCAGCGGAATTAAAACATCACTAAAAGGCCTTGATAGTGCGATGAATAACCAGGGAAAAGGCGTAGAGATAACTCCTTTCACTAAAAAAATCAGAGATCTTAATAAAGGTATGTCAATTTATTACTCAGACTCAGATGAAAGTTTCTCAATGGAGTACCACGGAATGGGAACCCGTAGTTGGTCATCCATTCTAACTTTAAGAGCCTTTATCAATTTGCTTGATAAAAATGCAAAAATGGATGACAGAGTTTTTTTCCCAATCATTGCTATCGAGGAACCTGAATCTCACCTTCACCCAAATGCTCAAAAGAAGCTATATCGTCAAATGGATGAAATCTGCGGTCAAAAAATAATTTCAACTCACTCACCCTATATTGCGGCATGTGCTGAATTGCATCAGATTAGAAGTTTTTACAAATCGACGAACCTAAGAGTTGGTAATTTTGAAAATTTAAAATTATCCCCTGAAGGTATCAGAAAAATAAAAAGACAAGTTATCAGTTCTCGTGGAGAAATATTCTTCTCTAAGTTAATAATATTTTTTGAAGGAGAAACCGAAGAACAAGCCTTACCAATTCTCTTTGAAAAATTTTTTGGTTATAGCCCTATAGAACTCGGAGTTGATTTTGTGGGCGTAGGAGGGTATGAGGGATATCTACCATTTTTGAATTTTGCAAAACAATTCAATATTCCAAGTGTAGTTATAAGTGATGCCGATAACATAGGTATAGTTAATAAGGTAAGGCAGCAGTTTAATACTGTTTATGGAGACGAAGAAACTGAAAGTAAACTTGTTTTCCTAGATCATGAATGTGATTATGAAAGACAACTCTTGGTTGATGGTTTTCAAGAAGAAATAAGAAAAGCAATTCTTTCGCTCAATATATACGCAAACAAGCAGCACAGAGAGAAAAGAGAGCCAGTTGATATAGAAGAAACCCAACAATTAAATGATGATGCGCTTTATAGTAAGATGTCTAGCTCTAAAACCCAAATGGCTCCAGCGGTTGCCGAGCAAATGCTAACATCCCAAAAAGAACTTCCCAGAGCTGTAAAAGAAATTTTTGAGTTCATAAAAGCAACACTATCAATAGAGGTTGAGCAAAAGTGAATAATTTAATTGAGTTATCTGAAAAGCAAAAACAGATCGTATTTTACAAAGATAGCGCTATGTATGTTCAAGCTAGTGCCGGTAGTGGTAAAACAAGAGTTCTTACCGAACGAATCAGATTTTGCCTTGAAAATACGCAAAAAAAGGTATTGGCCTTAACATTTACAAATAAAGCAGGTGAAGAAATAAGAGAGCGACTTTCTGACATAGAGAAACTAGATAATAGAGTTTTTATAGGAACATTTCATGGATTTTGCCAATCAGTTTTAGAGAATCATGGTAGTTTCATTGGATTGTCGACTTTACCCCACATTTTTGAAGATGAATCCGATCGACTAGAGCTTATTGAGCAAGCGATTTCACAAACTCCGACCTATTTTTCTGGCTACCAAGCTCAATCTACCGATGAGAAAAGAAAGTTTCGATATCAGGTTTTAGACTATATATCTAAAGTTAAACGTGAAATATTAGACGAAAACGACCTTGCTGATCGCACTGATAATGAGGATATTGTTCTTTTATATCGTAATTATCAGGATATTTTGAGAAGCCAAAATGCAATAGATTTCGATGATATTATTTTACAAGCTTGTAAGCTTTTCATGAATTTCCCTAAGGTTGCGGGGCTCTATAGGAGAAGTTTTCATTCCATTTGTATCGATGAAGCGCAAGACTTAAACAACGCCCAATATCAAATCATTAAACATCTAACTAACGGAGAGTTTTTCAATATTTTGATGGTAGGTGATCCCAATCAATCTATTTATCACTTTAATGGTTCATCACCAAAATATATGAATGAAGCTTTTGTTAATGACTTCAAGCCGGAAATAGTTTTGTTAAATGAAAATTATAGATCTTCGCTACAAGTACTTATGGCTGCAAATCAAATAATCAATGTAGATGATGACTTTAGCACTCTAGTCGTTAACGGAGAGTATCAATTATCGGCTTATGAGGATGAGTTTACTGAAGCTCAAGGTGTTATTGGGAGAATACAAACACTTATCCAACAAAAAAAGCATAAAGATATTGAAGGTGATATTACATACGAGAAGATAGCGATACTTGCACGTAATAAGTATGTTTTTTCTCATCTTGAAAAGAAACTACAAACGAATCAGATACCTTATTACTACAAGATGGGCCAAGGCACTATCAAATTCGAATCTGACAAAATGAAAATTTTTGACTTAGCACTTCGTATTAAATTAAACGAAAATGATGAGCTACATTTGGGGCGTCTTTTATCTAAGTTGAAATTGCATGATCATGAAAGTATAAAATCGTTACAAGACTTAAACAATCAAACCCTCAACAAAGTCGATTCAGAGGTAATTGAGTTAGTCTTAAAGCTATCAGAAGATGGGTCAAACCTTAAAGCGTTAGTAAAATCGTTTAAAGAATCTGTTACCTTAGATGATGATAATGACCTAAGTATGCTAATAAAAGATCTTGATGAGTTACTAGAGCACTGGGTTACATATGCTAAAAGTAACGATAGGAAATCCTTACACAAGTTTAAAAATGCAATGGCTTTAGGACAGACGCAACCAAATCAGGATCATAAAGGAGTGACCTTAAGTACTGTGCATACAATGAAAGGCCAAGAGTTTGATATTGTTTTTGTCATAGGTTTAGATGACGATACTTTTCCTGATTACAGAGCTATCAGATCTGGTGGAGTAGACCTAAAACAAGAAAAAAATAATCTCTATGTTGCATATACCAGAGCAAAAAGGCTCCTTTATGCCTCATACCCAAAACAGCGAACCATGCCGTGGGGCAAAGTTGCTTTCAGAAATCTTTCTCGGTTTTTACGAAAAACTAATTAAAATACACTAGCTGCATAGTTCAGGCTTTTTCTGATTGCTACATATTCATTGTGACTTTCAGCGAAGGTTTGAGCTAAGCATCTTTCTTACTAAAATAAATTCATTACTCAAATTGTATCAATTAATAGTTTTTCTAGTTTTAACATAAAAGCATTCAACTTATGGGATTTGTACTCTAACAAGAATAAAAATGTCGGATACTCTGGTTTATCTATAGCTCCATTTGTAGTTTTAGTTGATGATAGATCTGTAAGAGGGAATTCACTCAATACGAGCTTTTTAATTTTTTCGTTTAAACCCAATGACTGCCCTACCTTTGTTGAACCAATCGTAACTTGGATTTCGTTTGAGCCGCGGACATACTTCCCCAAACGATTAGACGGGTAACCGAGTTTAGTTAACTCTGCCAATGATTCAATTGCGTCCCATCCTTTATTTTCTTTGATGTGAAAATTTTGAAGTTCTATTTTATACATTTACTCACCCTCTGTTTTACTTAAAATCTAAATATAATAGTTACAACTATCAGTATAGAATAAAACCCTAAATTATTTTTAACTTAAAACTAGACATAATTAAAACCTAAAAGCATTAACCACCTCTTTTAACCTTCCAAACTAGCGCTACAATGTGTATTTATCAGTTATCCCACCTTTTGATAATTCATGGCCTACTATTTGCTGAATTAGGGAAAGAGCAAACGCGTGGTTATTACGGATGTTACTAATAAACAGATGTCTAAAGCGGTGATAGCTACGCAATTCATCCAACTCATTCACATTAGGAATATCAAGCTCTACAACCAAACGACCGAACCAATTAGTAATACTCTCAGCCGATGCTATGTTTACACGATCAAAGAAACTAAGACTTTATCAGGGCAGATCACATTTCTGATATCTAATTTCTGACATCTGATTCCTGATTTCTATATATCAACGCGCTGCTCGAAACTCGACGCCCGTAGCCCAAAAACAGACACAAAAAAGCCCGCAGCGTTAACTGCGGGCTTTTTTATTGAATGAGTGAGTCAGCCGTATAAGCCGGGTTCTGTCCTTTCCGAAGAAAGTGATAATCATTCGTCTAGGCCATAAATCGCTCTATGGCTCAAGCAACCTACCCGGTTCTCACGTGGGCCACGCGTTCATTATTTAAAATGATAGAACCCTATTTGGTCTTGCTCCGGGTGGAGTTTACCTTGCAACCAACTATTGCTAGTGGCCCGGTGCGCTCTTACCGCACCCTTTCACCCTTACCAATCCGAAGATTGGCGGTCTCCTCTCTGCTGCACTTGTCGTAGGCTCACGCCCCCCAGCCGTTAGCTGGCACCCTGCCCTGTGGAGCCCGGACTTTCCTCCCCCTGCGCATTTTCGTTGCAGGCAGCGATCATCTTGGCTGACTCGGCGCGCAGTATACCTGAGCTGGATTGTATGTGCAGTAAAGATTTAACCTTTTTCGTCAATAATTGTTTTATAAAGGGCATTTTTCTTCATGCCAAAATAATCGGCCACTATACCGCAGGCTTTTTTCATTGGCATTTCATTCTCAAGTAACGCCAACATTTTACGTGCTTCTGGCGGAATATCATCAACCTGCTTTGGATTACCAGGCAACATTAGCACTATTTCGCCGCGCTGTTTGGTTGGATCGTCGGTTAAAAACTGTTTAAGTTCACTGACTGTGCCATTAAAAAATGTTTCAAAGGTTTTGGTCAACTCTTTAGCAAACACCACTTGTTGCTCACTACCAAGCGCTATCTCCAAATCATCTAAACTTGCCATGATGCGATGAGTACTTTCGTACATAATGCTGGTTATATTGGAATTAACCGCTTCAATAAAAAAGTCTTGGCGAGCTTTGCTTTTTGCAGGGGTAAAACCAATAAACTGAAAACGATCTGTTGGTAAACCTGAACAACATACAGCTGTTATGGCGGCGCATGCTCCTGGTATGGGAGTGACATGTGCGCCTTGCTCTCGGCATAAATTAACAACCGCATAACCAGGGTCACTAATTAGCGGCGTGCCTGCATCCGAAACTAGTGCTATATTTAAACCTTGATTAAGTTGATCAATAATTTGTTGCGCTTTTTGCTTTTCATTATGGTCGTGCAAAGCAAAGGTTTTTGCCTTAATGCCAAAGTGACTTAGCAACTTACCGGTATGGCGCGTGTCTTCAGCAGCGATTAAGTCAACTTGCGATAAAGTCGCGATTGCACGCTGACTTAAGTCGTCATAATTGCCGATTGGGGTGGCTACAATGTAAAGAGTGCCGATTTTCTGTGAATTCTCCTCATTTAACATTGAGGTCTCCTGCGTCAGTCAGTAATATAAGCAAATCGCGTTAACGTATTGGGAAATCATTGTGCGACTTAAACTTGTTAGTCTATTAATCATATTGTCAGGGTTATCGGCCTGTAGTACAACCGAAAAACCGACTAAAACCAGTGAAAACCTCAGTTCAGCTAATAGCGCATCACAAATTCAAGCGACTGACGCACAATCTATGTACCAACTAGCCTTAAATCGCCAAGGCGCTGATAAAATCCAACTTCTTTATAGTGCGCGTGATGCTGCGATCGCAGAGCAACAATGGCCACTGTTAGAGCAAATTAGTACTGAATTAGAACGTACTCCAAGCGTCGACCAAGTGCAAAATAAACTGTACATCGCTTTTGCGCAAATGCAACAAAACAAGAGTACTCAGGCTCTTGAGATGCTAGCCAGTTTAGACAATCAATTGACTCAACCGGAGCATTTTGCTTGGCATCAATATTTAACCGCCAGTGTGTATGCATCACAAAATTTGCCTAAAGAGGCGATGACCTACTTCTTTCGTGCCTCTGAAACCGCCAGTAAAAATAACTTAACGATTCCACAGCTCAACAAAGACCTGTGGCAAAATTTACAACAATTATCATCGTATGCTTTAGAGCGCTTTAATCGCGGCTCAGTGATACAACAAGGCTGGGTAAACTTAGCGCTCTATCACCAAGTATATTTAGGTGCTCCAGTTGAGCTTGATCAAGCAATTAATAATTGGCAACGCCGTTACCCTGGTCATCCAGCAATCGCCGTGTTGCCAAAAAAAGACGCTGAGTTAATTGCTGCTGAACCACTGAATATTGAGCGCTTAGTTGTTTTATTACCCCAATCAGGTGCTAATGAACGCTTAGGTGATGCCTTAAAAGCTGGCGTGTTAGCGGCACTAGATAGTACATCTATTGCTGAAACCATTTTTATTGATGAAATGCTTAGTTCTGCTGAGCTGTCTGCAAAACTGCTCGAAATTAATCCTGACTTTATAATTGGGCCGTTACTCAAAACGAGTATCGATAAGCTAGTTGCAAGCAAAGCATTACAAGATTACCCAGTTTTGCACTTAAATACCTTTGATGGTGAGCGCCAGTCTCCTCAGCATTACTTCTTTGCGCTTAACCCGGAGCACGAAGTACAGCAAGCACTTGAGCACTTTTTAACGGCTGGTTATCAAAAACCTATGCTGCTGGCGCCAAATAATAGTTCAGGCCAGCGTTTAGTTGATTTTTTCAACCGACAATGGCAACGCTATAGTGAAACCACACCAGAAGTTGGGCTTTATAACGATAAAAAAGATATGCCAACAACCATTGTTAACCTGCTCGAAGTAGATAAATCAAAAGAACGCATTGCGACCGTTAAGTCATTATTTAGACAAGAAGTAGAGAGTGAAACTCGCTCTCGTCGCGATATTGATGTTATTTATATTCTCGGTGATGCTATCGAAACTCGCTTGATTAAACCTTATTTAGATGTAAATGTGAGTACCTTTGCTGATCGCATTCCACTGTATGCCAGTTCAAAAAGTCATAGCAAGCAAATCGATAGCACCGATAAAGGCGATCTCGATGGTTTGTATTTTACCGAGTTACCATGGATGCTTAGTGGGCAAATAAAAGATCATGCCTTACGCCAGCAATATAATTCGCTGTGGCCAGAACAGGCTGATATAAGTCAGCGTTTATTTGCCATGGCCTATGATTCAGTTGCTATGCTAAGTAATATCACACAATTGAGTATGCTCCCCGGTAAGCGATTTAATGGCTTAACTGGCCAATTGAGTATTACCAGTGATGGGCAAATTAATCGCCAACTTAATTGGGCGCAATACAAAAATAGACAAATCCAAGCGGTACAGCTAGCAACATCAGCACCGTTACCATTATTTATGCAATCAGCTACCAACCGATCATACAGTGAGTAGCTAAAAGCAATATAAAACAAGGATGTTGTGATGTCGTGGTTTAAACAACTGTGGCAAAATAGCCGAGAGAGAGGCCAGTATTACGAGCTACAAGCGCAAAAATACTTAGTGTCGCAAGGGTTGATCCCATTAGAGCGTAACTATAACTGCCCCTACGGGGAGCTAGATGTAATAATGCGCGATGGCAACACGCTAGTGTTTGTGGAAGTGAAATTTCGTAGTAGCTATGTTAAAGGTGGAGCAATCCACGCTTTAGGTAAACAAAAGCAAGAACGTTTAAAACGCTCTATTTACCATTATTTAGCAACGAAAAAGCTTAGTGATCAAGCAATAAGAATCGACTTTGTCGCAATAACTGGCGACACATCGCAACAACTTAATTGGATAAAAAACGTATTTTAATATGCAAGATACTATAAAAGAGATTTTTACAGAAAGCATTCAGGTGCAAATAGCCGCCGGTGAAGTACTTCCTAGCGCCTTAGAAGCCGCTGCATTTACCATAGCGCAGAGCCTAATCAATGGTAATAAGTTGATTTGTTGTGGTACTGCCAGCTGCCACATGCTGGCCCAACATATGGCTGGCGTATTGATCAACTACTACGAAACCGAACGTCCTTGTTTACCGGCAATTGCGCTATCACAAGAACATATCAATCTTGGTCCAAGTAACCAAAGTGACGACCAAGAAACCTTTGCCCGTCAAGTACGAGCGTTTGCTCAACAAGGTGACTTACTATTGGTTTTAGCAATCAATGGCAACGAAAAAAACATCATATCGGCAGTCGAAGCCGCACTCACCAAAGACATGAAAGTTATTGTTATGGTTGGTGATGACGGCGGTGAGCTAGTAGGTTTACTCGGTGCCAATGATGTCGAAATTCGTGTTCCGTCAAAACGTCCGAGCCGCATCATAGAATCTCACTTGGTTAATCTTCATTGTTTAAGTGAACTCGTCGACTTGACCCTATTCCCACAGGAAGAAAGCTAATGTTGAAACAATCTCTAATTGTTATTAGTACAGTACTATTATTACAAGGCTGCGCTGCTGCAGTTGTTGCAGGTACCGCTGGTGCCGTTACCGCAGCCAACGATCGTCGTACTCTTGGTTCGCAAATCGATGATAGTAATATCGAAATCAAAGCTGGGGTCGCAATAAACGATGTACCTCGCCTTGCTGATCATGCCAACATCAGCGTGATTAGCGTTAACGGCATTGTATTGTTAATAGGCCAGGTTGCAACTCAAGAAATGAAAGACGAGGCTCAGCGTACGATTGAGGGCTTACCTGCTATACGCAAAATACATAACCAAATTCGTATTGGCTCTAACATTAGCATGAGCACCCAGACCCATGATTCTTGGTTAACCTCTAAAGTAAAAACACAATTACTTACCACCGACAACATCAGTAGCAACAACATCAAGGTAGTAACTGAGAATGGCGAAGTATTTTTAATGGGCTTAGTATCAGATGCAGAAGCAAACACCGCTGTAAGCGTTGCTCGTAATGTATCGGGTGTAGAACGCGTTATTAAGGTATTTGAATATTTGTAAAGGTATCAGGTTCTAGGAATTAAAAGCCTTGCAGTTGATATCGCAAGGTTTTCTATACCTGTAGGCGGGAGCTTACCTCACGCACCTCCACTAAAAAACGCGGGGTAAACCCGCTGCTACAACAATCAACCTTAACCTTCGTCTCACAACTCGTCGCTCGTAAACTTTAACTAATACCAATCAACTTAAATATTTAACCATTCTAGCGAGCTAAATAAAGCGCTAACTGCGTTATAATTTTTTCAAGTAGAACAATTACATGTCAAAATTTACGCCTTGTTATCACTGTATTTATCTGTCGCTATAAATGGTCAGTAACTTAACACGATTGGTATAAATCTGCGTGGATAAAGCCCCGCCTACAATAAATCCAAACACCCATGCCAACCCCGTAGCCCTTAGTTTACCTAGCGCCTTTTACCTTTATCTTTTACCTTTTA
>NZ_JACJEY010000090.1:0-9865 GCF_014164295.1 Pseudoalteromonas sp. SG43-7 | reverse complement strand
TTGCTTGGTAACAATAGCGTTTTGGACCCACCTGACCCCATGCCGAACTCAGTAGTGAAACGAAACAGCGCCGATGATAGTGTAGCATTTGCTATGTGAAAGTAGGACATTGCCAGGCTCCAAATAAGAGAAACCCGTTACAGCGATGTGACGGGTTTTTTGTTGTCTGGAATAAAATGAAAACACCAAGCCAAGACCCCATGGTGAACTCAGTAGTGGCCGCTCTTGCATATCCTGTGCTTCACGGCATTCGTATTCCTATACATCAAACAAACCAGCTCGAAGGCGAGCCCCGCACAAGGCCGCCCCGACACAAAGATAGTGTCGCATTTGCTATGTGGCTCTCTACCGCTGTGGGCACTACGACATCGCCAGGCTCCAAATTGAGAAAGCCCGACTAGAAATAGTCGGGCTTTTTTACGTCTGGAATAAAGAAGGTTCGAGGTGAAAGGTAATAGGTTAAAGGAAAAGAATAAGAGCCTAAAGCCTACTCTATACATTTGCTATGTGGCACTCTACCGCTGTGGGCACCACGACATCGCCAAGCTCCAAATTGAGAAAGCCCGACTAGCAATAGTCGGGCTTTTTTACGTCTGCAGGAAAGCTATTGGCTTCGAGCCGTCAGTGTTAACCTTTGACATGCGTGTACTGCCACTTTTTAATCTTAAAAAACTCGCGCTACCCATAAGAAAATGCAAGCTCGCACTCTTTGTAAGTAAAAGGCAAATCAGCATTATTCATAAGTGACTGTAAGCGTGTTTTATTAGGTATTATTTGAGTAATAAAGTCAGTCTGCTTTTCTTCTAATATGGTAGAATTTTATTTCTGTTTTCAATGCCAATGAGGGTTACCTTGCCTACCTCTGATTATCAACAAGTCTTAAATGAAATTACCGCTGAGGTGCAACCACTGTTATCACAAGGTAAAGTGGCGGATTATATTCCAGCATTGGCTGAGGTTGATGCTAACCAATTTTCTATTGCTATATATACGACTGATGGCCAGACATTTTGCGCAGGCGATTGCTCGCAACGCTTTACAATTCAATCTGTTTCTAAAGTAATGACGTTAACGTTAGCGCTGCAGCGCTATGGTAATCAATTATGGCAACGAGTCGGCAAAGAGCCGTCAGGTACTGCGTTTAACTCTTTGACTCAGCTTGAGTTTGAAAAGGGTATACCGCGTAACCCTTTCATAAATGCCGGTGCTATCGTTACCTGTGATGCGTTATATAGCCGCTTGTCTGCACCTATGCATTCAATGTTAGAAACATTTAGGTTATTGTCTGGAAATAAGGGCATAGTGATTGATAAGAAGGTCGCTAATTCTGAGTATGAATTTCGTCATCGTAATGCTGCAATGGGGCATTTAATGAAGTCCTTTGGTAACTTTAAAAACGAAGTTGATGATGTGTTATGGGCATATTTTAATTTTTGTGCAATAGAGCTCAATTGTGTCGAATTGGCTAAAGCATATAACTTTCTGGCCAATAAAGGGATAGATAACGTGTCTAATAGACGCGTACTTTCAAGTCTGCAAAACAAACAGCTCAACTCATTATTATTTACCAGCGGCCTCTATGATGCGGCGGGCGATTTTGGTTATAGGGTTGGTATGCCGGGTAAATCAGGAGTATCGGGCACTATATTAGCGGTGTTACCGAATAAGTTTACAGTGGCAGTATGGTCGCCTGGGTTAAATTCATTTGGCAACTCGGTGGCAGGAATAGCAGCCCTTGAGCTGCTATCTAAAAAACTTGATATCTCTATTTTTTAACTAATATGTATTGGGAGTTGTTACTGCTCCCAATAAACCTGTTCGAGGCAGTCTTCACGCTCAGGTAAACCACGAGATAAGCGCGGTGAATGCTGTACTAACACCTCAAAACTGGCACGGTTAGCATACTTACTAATTTGTGCTAATGATGAGTAGGTCATTGCCGGTTGCTGGTGTTTAGCTGAATTACCAACATTGAGCTTATGGTAAACATTTGCCGATAAGTCATGTAGTACCGCCGCTAATGCACAATCTCCTGCACCATTGGTGTTCTTAATAGAGTCTGGACCACCCATAAATGGCGCTGTATGGCTGTATGCACGAATTGGCTGCTGACAGTCAACTTTGCGCATAGCGCGCGAAAACTCATAACGATTGAAATCTGGTATTGCGCCAGGCAGCAATGGGTATTCTGTTTCTCGTTTAAATTGCTCATCGATGTAGCCTGCCATAAACAAGCCTTTTTCACCTGCGGTACAGATCACTAAATCTACCCAATCAAGTGCTTTATCAGCAGCAAGTAGAGGGTCTTCAAAGCCAGTTATTGCCAGCCCTTCTTCCTCATTCATTGCTAAAATATCAACATGTTTTTCAACAAAACTAGCCCACCAAGTAGGGTCTTGCTCGATTAAAAACTTAGTACCAAGAGTGAGTACGACAGGGATGCCAGCATCATTGGCATATTTGACAGCTTGCATTGTTGCTTCTGTCATCGTCTCAGAACCTTGCGTACGCATTAAGTAAGCACTGATCACTAATGCCGATGAGTTCTCTATTAACTCCTGATCGATTGATTCAGGTCGTAGGTGGTTCATCAGACCTGCGCTGATGGCAAAAGTACGTTCACCAGTATCGTCAATGAGTGTAAAGCAGCGACCGATAGGACCATCTACCGGTTGTAAATAGTCGAGATCGACACGACTTGAGGTGTTACATAAAAAGCGATAAGCGTAGCTACCAATTTTAATGTTTTCACTCATCACACCCAGTAGTACAGAGCGGTCATCCGCTAATACTGAGTAGTTGTGCATAGTGTTGCCGATAGTACCGCCTGCAAACTCATAATCGATCATATCGTTGAGTTTTAAGCGGTCATATAATGCATTGGTTATATCACTATCAATAACTTGCGACATACCTCGGCGCAGTTGAAATTCGTCAAGGAAAGCTTGATCGACTTTAGCTTCTATATCAACTACGATTTGATCTATCCCTGTGATGTAGCTGCGTTGCAATTTATCACTGGCGTTGAGTTGATTAGTAAGTGGATCTTTGGCTTCCACTGGAAAATAATGTTTATGCCTGCGGCGTCCAGGAAATTTCATTTGCTACCCGTGTGTTGTGAGCTAAATAAAAAAAGCGAGAGATTATATCGTAAATCGCACGGGGTGAGCCATGTTAAAGCTGTTTTAATTTGTTTTATTTTTATCACTAATCAGTATATTTAGCGTTTTAATGGCCTAAGTGAGTATAATTAAACAATAATTAGTTAAAGATTAAGTCAATGAGTGAACAATTGAACGATCAATATTGGATGGCGCAAGCTCTAGAGTATGCAAAAAAAGCGGAGCAGTTGAATGAAATTCCTGTCGGTGCTGTACTGGTCAAAGATAATCAGTTGATTGCAGCTGGCTATAATCGTTCGATTACCGATAACGATCCTTCTGCTCATGCAGAGATGATTGCGATACGCGAAGGTGGCAAGGTCGTTAATAATTACCGCTTGATTGATTGTACTTTATACGTCACGTTGGAGCCATGCTCTATGTGCGCCGGGTTGCTAGTACACAGTCGTATCAAACGTTTAGTGTTTGGTGCTGCGGATGAAAAAACAGGATCAGCAGGCTCTATTATGAATCTATTACAAGATCCTAGATTAAATCATCAGGTTGAAGTTGAGGCCGGAATACTAGGTGAGTTATGTGGGCAAACTATTTCTGATTTTTTTAAACGCCGCCGTCAAGAAATAAAAGCTGCAAAGAAAGCTTTGCGTGACCTGAAGGCTTAACCTGCAGGTGCTGCAATGCTTAACTCTGCCATTTGTTGCATTGCAAACATTCTGCGACGCCAAATTACTTTTCTATGTAAATTACGCAGCATTATTCTGCGACGGGTAGATGATGAATAAATAACATTTCGTTTGAACGAATGTGTACGCCGACGTTTCAGCATGGTTTCTCCTGAAAATGTGAGAGTGAGAAAAGATATAAGTTAATTATATACTTGATACTACACATTAGTGATCATTTGATGACAAGTAAATAGATATTTTAGTTTGCGCGTACCTATCGCATTTTAAGTTATTTTTATTGTTCGCCGTTATCTTTTTTTTGCGGTGCTTGCTCATCGATACTGTCATCTTTTGTTGGGGAGGCCGTGGTTTGTATTGTGGCAGGCTTTGGATTTTTAATCTCAGCAGCTTGGGTAGTAGGTTGATCTATTTGTTCAGCATCATCGGGTTCAGTAGTCGGTGTGCTGATCGCGTCATTTTCATCTAACCAAACTAGTGCATCGTAGTAACGACGAATATTATCCACATACTGGACTGCAACGTCACCGCGCGAATAGCCATACTTGGTTTTACGGTAGTAACGCTTTTTGATTAATAGCGGTAAGCGTTTTTTCACATCAGCCCATTTATCAGGGCTAGCACCTTGCTGCTCGGTAATAATACGAGCATCGTTCACGTGACCCCAACCAATATTATAGGATGCTAAAGCTAGCCAAGTACGATCTGGCTGAGGAACGCGGTCGGGAATTCGTTTTTCTAGCTTCGTCAAATATTCTGCGCCGCCTTTGATATTTTGCTCAGGAGCAAGACGATTAGTTACGCCGACCTGCTTTGCAGTATCACGAGTGAGCATCATAATACCACGAACTCCTGTGGGGGATTTTGCTCGCGGATTCCACATTGATTCTTGATAACTTAAAGCTGCAAGTAATCGCCAATCTAGGCTGCCTGCATATTGCTCAAACCAAGGTTGATATTTTGGCAGTGTTTCTTTAATTGCTTCAATATAGGCAAGGGTATTAACGTAGTTAAATTGGCGGACATGGCCAAAATATTTTTCTTCAAGTACATAAAGCTGATTACTTTGTTTTACTTCACCAAAAAACGGCACCATTAACGCATATAACGAATCGTCGCCGTCTTTGCGCAGCAGCCAAGCAATGGGATCGTTACGAGTAACAGAAAAACCAATACTAAGATTAGGGTGATAGCGACGAAACAACGATAGGGTATGTGAGTCGGCAAGAGTGTAATCAATTTCACCATCGATCACTGCTTGTAATAGCTCTTCTTCGTCGAGATCTTCTGTTTCGCGCCAATTTAAATTGGGGTGAGTTTGTTTAATTTGTTGCAGTGCCAATGAATGGCTACTTTTGGCAAGTACTGTCAGGTTATCGGTTAGATCATCAAAATCACGAGGTCTTACTCTACCTTGTTTATAAACCAGTTTTTGGCTAATTGTGCGATAGGTTGGGCCAAAACGGTAATCTTGGGCGCGTACTTTATTGTACGTTAAACCAGAGGCTATTAAGTCTAAATCGCCGCTATCTAAGCGTGAAAACATGTCGGATAAGTTAAAAAATGGCACCATCTCCAGTTCAACCCCAAGGTGATCTGCAAACTCTTGCGCTAACTCATATTCAAATCCTTGTTCACCTTGCACTGCTTGATAATAATTACTTGCTCCAGCTAACGTACCTACTCTGATTTTGTTTTGAGTTTTTATTTGGCTGAGTTGAGATTGCTGCTGTTGCATATCGCAGGCACACAAAAGCATTACTAACGTAATGATTGTTATTAGCTTTTGTTTAAACATACTGTGCCCCTTGAATGCTATTACACCCTTATATCAAAACTTTGCGATGACGTCACTTGGCGATTTGTCATAGATGACTTTACTGTGTTTTATATTTCATCTGCCACTAGGTATAATTAGCAATAAACGATGCTAACTTATAGCGCTCTTGCTGCAATTTTAATTCCCTGCTTAACCTGTATTTCCGAGTTACTTGAGTATATAATACCCGCCTAAAATATCGTTCAATCCCTAACCCCGGATGAAAATACCTATGTTGATCCTTCGTGGTGCACCAGCACTTTCCGATTTTAGAGTTCAGAAAATTTTAGCCCGTTGCCAACAGGCGCAACTTCCAGTCACTAATGTATACGCTGAGTATGCACACTTTGCAGATCTAACCGCACAGCTGTCAAGTGATGAGCAAACTAAGCTTGAGAAGTTACTTACCTATGGTCCAACGATTGCCGAACATACACCTGCAGGCACTTTGGTGTTAGTAACGCCTCGTCCTGGCACAATCTCGCCATGGGCTTCAAAAGCGACGGATATTGCACATAATTGTGGCTTAACTCAAGTACACCGTGTTGAGCGCGGCATCGCTTATTATGTTGAAGGTGACTTAAACGCTGAGCAATTAAATCAAGTTGCAGCCTTATTACATGACCGCATGACCGAAGCAACGCACAGCGCAATGGACAACGCTGCGACGTTATTCCGTACTGATGCACCGAGTCAAATGTCATCAGTTGACATTTTAGCCGGCGGCCGTGAAGCGCTAGCAACTGCAAACGTTGAGCAAGGTTTTGCCCTTGCTGATGACGAAATTGATTACTTGGTAGAAAACTTCCAAAAGTTAGGGCGTAACCCGAACGACATTGAATTATTTATGTTTGCACAAGCAAACTCAGAGCATTGTCGTCATAAAATTTTTAATGCAGATTGGACCATCGATGGTGTAGTTCAGCCTAAATCGCTATTCAAAATGATTAAAAATACCTACGAGCTAAACCCTGAAAACGTATTATCTGCTTATAAAGATAACGCCGCAGTAATGAAAGGTTCGAAAGCGGGTCGTTTCTTCCCAAATGCTGAAGGTGAATATGCATATCATCAAGAGAACATTGAAATCTTGATGAAAGTTGAAACCCATAACCACCCAACTGCGATTGCACCTTTTTCTGGTGCTGCTACCGGTTCAGGTGGTGAAATTCGTGATGAAGGTGCAACAGGCCGAGGCTCTAAGCCAAAAGCAGGTTTAGTTGGCTTTACTGTATCAAACTTACGTATTCCTGGTTACGAGCAACCGTGGGAAACTGATTTTGGTAAGCCTGCTCGTATCGTTACAGCATTAGATATTATGACTGAGGGCCCATTGGGTGGCGCTGCGTTTAATAATGAGTTTGGTCGTCCAAACTTAGTCGGTTACTTCCGCACTTATGAAGAGCAAGTAACCAGTCATAATGGCCTTGAGGTGCGTGGTTACCACAAGCCAATTATGCTTGCAGGTGGTTTAGGTAATATTCGTACTGACCATGTACAAAAAGGTGAAATTCCTGTTGGCGCTAAGTTGATTGCGTTAGGTGGCCCAGCGATGAACATTGGTTTAGGTGGCGGCGCTGCTTCATCAATGGCGTCAGGCCAATCAAATGAAGATTTAGATTTTGCGTCAGTACAACGTGAAAACCCAGAAATGGAACGTCGTTGTCAAGAAGTCATCGATAAATGCTGGCAGTTAGGTGATGCTAACCCAATCGCGTTTATTCACGATGTGGGCGCGGGCGGTTTATCAAATGCATTCCCTGAGCTTGTTAATGACGGTGGTCGTGGGGGCAAATTCCAACTGCGCGATATTCCGAATGATGAGCCGGGCATGGCACCGCATGAGATCTGGTGTAACGAGTCTCAAGAGCGTTATGTACTTGCTGTCGCGGTTGAAGATTTTGACCGTTTTGAAGCCATTTGTAAGCGTGAACGTGCGCAATATGCTGTAATAGGTGAAGCGACTGAAGAGCGTCATTTAACCGTTGCAGATAGCCATTTTGGTAACAACCCCGTTGATTTACCACTGGATGTGTTATTAGGCAAAGCACCTAAAATGCACCGTGAAGCGCAATCTCAACAAGTTATTGGTAAAGCGCTGGATACTGCAAATATTGACGTAAGTGAAGCGGCAACACGTTTATTACGTTTACCTGCGATTGCTGAAAAGACGTTCTTGATCACCATTGGTGACCGCTCAGTAACAGGGCTAGTTGCTCGTGACCAAATGGTTGGTCCTTGGCAGGTGCCAGTTGCTAACTGTGCCGTAACTGCAGCAACGTATGACACTTACCATGGTGAGGCAATGTCTCTTGGTGAGCGTACACCTGCAGCATTGCTTAATTACGGTGCATCAGCACGTTTGGCCGTAGCTGAATCATTAACCAATATTGCTTGTGCTAACATTGGACCGCTTGAAAACATTAAGTTGTCTGCTAACTGGATGGCAGCAGCTGGTCACCCTGGCGAAGATGCGGGTCTTTACGAAGCAGTTAAAGCGGTGGGTGAAGAGCTTTGTCCTGCGCTTGGTTTAACCATTCCTGTGGGTAAAGACTCTATGTCGATGAAAACCCAGTGGGATGAGAATGGCGAGCAGAAGTCAGTAACAGCACCATTATCACTTATTATCACCGCGTTTGGTCGTGTTGACGATGTACGTAAAACGGTTACTCCGCAGCTACGTACAGATAAAGGTGAAACCTCACTTATCTTGGTTGACTTAGGTGCTGGTAAAAACCGACTAGGTGCATCAAGTTTAGCGCAAGTTTATAAGCAATTAGGTGATGTAACGCCAGATGTAGATAGCCCTGAATTACTAAAAGGCTTCTACAATGCAATGCAAGCGTTAGTCGCTGATAATAAGTTACTTGCTTATCATGACCGTTCAGACGGTGGTTTATTTACCACAGTGGCTGAAATGGCATTTGCGGGTCATACTGGTGTGACTGTTAATTTAGATGGTTTAACAGGTTCTGACATTGAAGCACTTTATAATGAAGAGCTCGGTGCGGTAATCCAAGTTGCTAACAGTGATTTAGAGGTCGTGAACGCAGTATTTGCTGAGCATGGCATTGCTGCAATCAGCCATGAAATTGGCACACTTAACAGTGACGACAGTGTGGTATTTAACCGCGCTGGTAACCCTGTACTTAGTAACACGCGTACTGAATTACGTACTATTTGGGCAGAAACCACCTATCAAATGCAAGCACGTCGTGATAATCCTGATTGTGCTAAGCAAGAATTTGATGCCAAGTTTGATGTTAAAGATCCTGGTCTTAACGTTAAACTAAACTTCGATTTAAATGAAGATGTGGCAGCACCGTATATTGCGACAGGCGCTAAGCCTAAAATGGCTATCTTACGAGAGCAAGGTGTTAACTCGCATTTAGAAATGGCAGCAGCATTTAACCGTGCTGGTTTTGCGGCAGTTGATGTACACATGAGCGATATTCTTGAAGGGCGTTTAAGTCTGGAAGAGTTTAAAGGCTTAGTGGCATGTGGCGGCTTCTCTTACGGTGACGTGTTAGGTGCTGGTGAAGGTTGGGCTAAATCAATCTTATTTAATGATATGGCACGTGAGCAGTTCCAAAGCTTCTTTGAGCGCCAAGACTCATTTAGTTTAGGTGTGTGTAACGGTTGTCAGATGTTATCAACATTAAAAGAGTTGATCCCTGGCACTGAACATTGGCCACGCTTTGTGACAAATAAATCTGAGCGTTTTGAAGCACGTTTTAGCTTAGTTGAAGTGCAAGAGAATCCTTCGGTATTCTTCAACGGTATGGCGGGCTCTCGTATGCCTATCGCTGTGTCTCACGGTGAAGGTCATGCTGAGTTTGCTAATGATGCAGCAGTGAAAGCAGCGCTTGAGTCAGGTACTGTAGCGGTTAAGTTTGTTGATAACTACGGTAACCCTACGACACAATATCCTGCTAACCCGAACGGCTCGCCAGAAGGTATCACAGGTATTACTTCAGCTGATGGCCGTGCTACTGTAATGATGCCTCACCCTGAACGTGTATTCCGTGCGGTTGCTAACTCGTGGCACCCAGATGAGTGGCGCGAAGATAGCCCATGGATGCGTATGTTCCGCAATGCACGTAAAAATGTAGGTTAAACTATATTTATACACACTAGATTCATTATCTAGTACTAGAATAAAAGGCTGCACTGTGCAGCCTTTTTTGTTTATGCTGGTCAAAGGTCAAAGGTCAAAGGTCAAAGGTCAAAGGTCAAAGGTC
>NZ_JACJEY010000008.1:0-141638 GCF_014164295.1 Pseudoalteromonas sp. SG43-7 | reverse complement strand
CTCGCAAACTCGCATTGGCTTAATTATTGCATTGTTAATACTATTATTAATCACTGTGTCAAATTGCTGATGGATACTAATCATCTCGATAAACAAAACTTCTTTGATTTAGGCAATCTCAATACATTACGTCAAGATGCCTTAAAAAGTGGTGCCTCGCCTGAAGCATCAAAAGAAGCGCTAAAAAAAGCAGCGGCACAATTTGAATCTATTTTTACGCAAATGCTTTTAAAAAGTATGCGTAAAGCAAACGAAGCGTTTGAAGACGAAGACAGCCCTTTTAACTCCAGTGGAGTAAAGTTTTTTGAAGAAATGCATGATCAACAGTTATCGGTTGATTTATCTTCAAAAGGTTCATTGGGCTTAGCCGATCTCATAGTGCAACAACTCTCTCCTGACGGGAAAAAATTTACCCCTAGTTCAGTGCTGCGCACCGTCGATGATTTTACCAGTGATCAACGTGCAACCAGCAAGAATGCTGATAAGGCGGCTGACACTCAGGCTGTCAATAGCAGCTCATCAACAGCGCAAAAACCTCAGTTTGAAAATGCAGAAGATTTTATCAGTAGTGTTTGGGAACATGCCAAAACAGCTGCTGAGAAAATTGGTTTGAACCCCGCTGTGATGGTTGCACAAGCAGCTCTTGAGACTGGCTGGGGGAAACATATCATTAATAAAAGTGATGGTAATAGCAGCTTTAATTTATTCAATATTAAATCAGATAAAAGCTGGCAAGGTGAGAAAGCCAACAAAATGACGCTTGAATTTGAGCAAGGCACACCAGTTAAAAAACAAGCTAGTTTTCGTGCATATGATTCTATTAAAGAGAGTGTGAATGACTTTGTGCAGTTTTTGATAGAAAACCCACGTTACCAAGAAGCGCTACAAAATACCGCAAAACCGGCTGCCTTTTTAGATTCATTACAAAAAGCTGGTTATGCCACTGACCCCAATTACGCTGACAAAATTAAGCAAGTGCTAAACCACACAGAGCTTAAGACATTGGCGACATCATTGGTTCGCCAAGGAGTAAATTAACATGTCGTTTAACTTATTTGACATTGCAAGCTCAGGAGTTCGAGCTAGCTCTGAGTTACTGCAAACCACCAGTAAGAACATTACCAATGTTAATACGGTAGGTTATGTACGCGAGCGTACAGAGCATATGACCATGATTGATAACCAAGTCGGTCGTGGAGAAACCTATCGTTTATTAAATGAGTTTGCACAAAAGCAACTCAATCGTGATACCTCAAATAAAACCTTTTTCGACCAATTTGTGACTGAGGCTGGCCGGGTTGATAGTTTGTTTTCTCAAGAATCCAATAGTCTATCGACTAGTATGAATTCGTTATTCAATAATGTGCAGGAAAGTTTAAATCAGCCATCATCCTCAGTTGCACGATCGCTCGTAATGACGGATGCAAAAAATTTGATTGATCAAATGGATCGCTTATCAGGCATTGTATTTAATCAAAAAAATATCGTGAATGATCAGTTAGAAATATTTTCTGATGAAGCGAATACATTAATTCAAAATATTAGCAGCTTGAATAAGCAAATAGCTACCGTAAATGGTACGCGTAACGAGGCAAACTCAAGCACCACGTACAACGAAAGAGACCTTGCTATTCGTAAGTTATCGGAATTAATTGATGTAGAGACACTTGATGGCCCCAACGGTGAAAAGCTCGTATTTATGGGCACCGGCGAATCATTAGTAATGCAAGATGGCGCATTTAATTTATTTTCGATGGCGGGCGATCCTGATCCTAATTTTAAAGAATTACATTTAGACATAGATGGCGGCAAAGCTGTGCCGCTTGATGTTGATGTGACTAAGCTTAAAGGTAAAATTGGCGGATTATTAGCATTTCGTGATGACATTTTAGTGCCAGCACAAAACCAACTTGGCCAAATGGGGCTTGCGATTGCTGATGCTTTTAATCAACAAAACCGTTTAGGAATGGACGGTAATGGCGAGCTCGGTGGTGATATTTTTACAATCCCAACGATTGGCGGTCACGCTTATCAAGCCAATACAGGCAATTCAAGCATAACGGCTACCTTAGAACCAGGTAAAGGCAGTGAAATTCCTGCCAGTGACTTTATTGTTACTTATACCAGTGGCACAACGGTAGAAATACAACCGGTCGATAATAAAGGTGAACCATTAGGCTCTCCCTCAACCGCCAATATAGTTGCTGGCGTTATTGATTCATCGACTATGACCGGTGGGGAATCTTTTGGTTTACAATTAAACGTTACAGGGACTGGTAATGTTGGCGATAAATTTGCAGTTAAACTGAATGCCGAGGCTGCATCGAGTTTAACACTGGCTACCGATAGACCAGAAGCGTTAGCGCTGGCTTCTCCAATTCGTACGGCAGATAATATAAACAATACAGGTAATGGCAATATATCAGCAGGGACTGTTACTAGTGTGACTTCGGGTGGCTTTACAGCCACGACGCCTCCGGATCTAGCAAATGGTGATATCACGATAGTGAAAACCGCTAATGCTAATGAATATACAATTACAGACAATAACGGCAGCTCGACTTTTACGATTACTCCACCTGCTAAAAATCTACTAGAGCAAGCTGGCCCTCCTTATGATAGTTACGGTTTTGATTTTGATATTGAAGGCACCACAGCGGTAGGTGATAGTTTTACACTGGAGTTTAATGAAGGTGGTTTTGACGATAACCGCAATGGCTTAATGTTAGCTGGGTTACAAAGTGGCGAGCTAGTGCGGCAAAATGTTACCACAACCGCATCGGCTGATAATCATAAAACATTTAATCAAGCCTATGCAGGGTTAGTTACTGATATTGGTGTTGTTACCAATCAAGCGAAGACCAATGGTGCTGCTTTTGAGGCATTAGCTCAACAGTCTGAAGCCTGGTATGAATCACTCTCGGGAGTTAACCTTGATGAAGAGGCTGCCAATTTATTGCGGTTTCAACAATCTTATGCGGCGTCTGCACAAGTGCTTTCAACAGCCCGTTCTATATTTGACACTTTACTTAATGCTGCGAGGTAATTATGCGTTTATCTAATAATTTGATGTATCAAAACAGTGTTAATTCGATTTTGAATAATCAGCAAAATGTCAATAAAGCACAAGAGCAAGTTAATACCCAAAAGCGAGTGCTTACAGCTTCAGATGATCCATCGGCAACAGCACGGGCGTTACTGTATACCGATCGTATACAAGCGAATGAGCAATACAGTAAAAACATTACCATGCTAACGAGTCGATTAAAGACTCAAGACAGTGTGCTTGAAAATATTAAAGGCTCACTTGAAAAAGCCTATACATTGGCAATTCAAGCAGGTAATGGTGTTTATACCGATATCGATCGTGAAGGTATTGCTGAAGAGATTAAATCTATACAAAGTAGTGTGCTTGATTTAATGAATGCTAAAACTGAAGATGGTAAGTATATATTTTCAGGCTATCAAGATAACACCCAAACCTATTCGCTTGATTCTTCAACTGGCAAATATGTTTATGGTGGCGACCAAGGCCAGCATAAAATTAAAGTAGCGGAAGGAGTTGAAATTAAATCCAGTGATAATGGGGTTGATACGTTTGAAAAGGTCAATGCCCGGTTGAATGTTGCCTCTAATGACGGCGTTGTTTCAGGAGGGATCACTAGCGCAAAAGTGTATGTACGCGAGCAAGCTCAGTTTGATGCTTTTCATAAAGCAAATTATAACGCTGATCCCGCAGCCGCGGCCGGAGCAAATACGTTTAATATTCTAACAACCCCAGGTACACCTAATACATATCAGGTTGAACAAGGTGGAAGTGTGATCAGCTCTGGCAGCTTTGAGGGATCAAAAATTAAATTTGCTGGGATGGAAATTGATATTAGCCCAGTTGCAAACGGGCAGGTAGACTTTACTTTAGAAGCGCCGAAAAAAGAAAATATTTTAAACACATTAAGCGATTTAATTGCTGGGTTAACTGACCCAACAATTAGTCAAGAAGATTATGACCAAGTATTGGCATCGGCCATGGTCCAAATCGATAACAGTAAAAATCAGGTCTCTTTAACACAGGCTGGTTTAGGTGGGCGGTTAAATACAGCTGAGAAAATCACGCAATCTAATAGTGATCTAGATGTAAATAATAAATCCTCCCGTGCAGATTTAATTGAACTTGATATGGCTGAGGCTATTACTGAACTCACGAAGCAAGAAACTGCACTGCAAGCGTCGCAGGCAACTTTTGGCCGCTTAGCTAAATTATCACTGTTCGATTACTTATAAGTAAGTTATAAGAACATCAAGAGTAAGGCAATATATTGCCTTACTCTCGTATTTTTCCAGCCTTTTAAGATCATCTCCTTACTATTTAACAGCTTAATAATTTCCTGAAGAAAAAGACCTGCACAATAATCCTTTTAGTTTTTTAATGAGCTTTATTAATTTAGTCACTATAAAATTCATTAAATTACATGAGCTTAAAAAATAATGGAAAAAAAATAAAAAAAAAAGCTAAAGGATTTTTTTGCTAGACCGATAACTTAATTAACCAAGCAAAGCGTTGTAAATAACAACCACTGCTTAATCTAGTAAGTTTGAGAGTAAATGATAAGTTTACTTCTGGAGAGATATCATGGCTTTATATGTAAATACAAATGTTAGCGCGTTAAACGCACAAAGACAATTAAATAATTCTGGTAATGCACTGGATACATCATTCCAACGTTTATCATCAGGTTTTCGTATTAACAGTGCGAAAGATGATGCGGCAGGTCTACAAATTTCTGACCGTTTAACATCACAAATTAACGGTTTGAACCAAGGTAACCGTAACGCGAACGATGGTATTTCACTAGCACAAACAGCTGAGGGTGCATTAGACGAAGTAACATCAATGTTCCAACGTATCAGAACATTATCACAGCAAGCAGCTAACGGCTCAAATACTGATGAAGACCGTTTAGCGGTGCAAGAAGAGATTCGTTCATTATCTGAAGAAGTAAACCGTGTTGCAGCAGATACAACGTTTGGTGGTCAAAACCTTTTAGACGGTTCTTTCTCCGCGAATTTCCAAGTTGGCGCAGATGCTGTACAGAATATCAGCTTTAGTATGGCGTCAGTTGGCGGTACGGCTAACTCAATCGCTGGTAATAACGGTTTTACCATGTCAGGTATTGCAGGGGTTGCCAGTGCGGTAACAGGCGCAAGTTTAAGTGCTACAGCTGGAACAATTAGTTCGCAAGTAGGTTCATCAGCTGATGCTACAGGTTTTGCTGCGGTATTTACAGCAAGCGGCATAAGCGTATCTTCACAAGCGAATGCGCAAGCGGTAATGGCCGGCATGGATTCATTAATCGCGGTTGTTGATAAAAAACGCGCTGAGCTGGGTGCGGTACAAAATCGTTTTCAATCAACGATTCGTAACCAGTCAAATATTTCAGAAAACCTAAGTGCTGCAAAATCACGTATTAAAGATACAGACTTTGCGCAAGAAACTGCAAACTTAACAAAAATGCAGATTCTACAACAGGCTAGCCAAACAATTCTTAGTCAGGCTAATCAACGTCCACAGGCTGCATTAAGTCTTCTAGGATAATTGGTTGGAAATAGTCAATTAATTGACTAAGAATGTAGCGCCTTTGTTTAATGGGGTATTAACAAAGGCGCTGAAACGGATTGATAAAGCGGAGGCGCTTAAAAATCCTGTATTGTTCTAACATTTGTAAGAACATAATTGTTAAAGCACAAACTATGCCAATAGTAAGTGTTAGGCATACCCACTCTCAAACTTATCTTCAAAGGGCCTTATAGGCCCTTTTCTCGTTTTTTATAATTCAATGCAACTCTATCTATAAAGTTGGCCTAAAGATTGCTGAATACTTATTACGATTTAAATTAATCTGCAAAGTGGCAGTTTATTGCCCCCAGTCAACTTAACTTGACTGTAGTAACAGGTCACTTTGTCAAAATTCCACTCATTAAATTAAAGAGTGGCTTTAATTTGACAGATAAGAAGAGAGTTTATTATGGCTTTATTTGTAAATACGAATGTCAGCGCGCTTAATGCGCAAAGACAGCTTGAAAGAACTGGCAACGACTTAGATACTTCCTTTAAACGTTTATCATCTGGTCTGCGTATTAACAGCGCGGCGGATGATGCTGCTGGTTTACAAATATCGGATCGTTTGCAATCGCAAATCTTGGGTTTAAACCAAGGCAACCGTAATGCGAATGACGGTATCTCGCTGGCACAAACAGCTGAAGGTGCGCTTGATGAAATTACTTCTACATTTCAACGTATCCGAACACTTGCTCAGCAATCAGCAAATGGCTCTAATACAGATGAAGATAGGCTCGCTATCCAAGAAGAGATTAGACAGTTATCTGATGAGGTTAACCGAATTGCCACGGACACTACATTCGGTGGTCAAAATTTATTGGATGGCTCTTATTCTGCAAGCTTTCAGGTTGGTGCTGATGCTGTACAGACTATTGGTTTTAGTATGCAGTCTGTTGGCGATACAGCTAATTCTCTTGCTGCTAATGGTGGTTTTACTATATCAGGTGTTGCCGGTGTTGCTTCAGCCGTGGGTGGTAAAGCACTTTCAACGCTCGCAGCTAATGTAAGCTCAGTTGATGGCGCAACGGCATCAACAACATTAGATTTTTCTTCTGTATTTACAGCTGCAGGTATTAGTGTGTCATCACAAGTAAATGCACAGGCTGTGTTTGCGGGTATGGATTCTCTAATAGCGGTGGTTGATAAAAAACGCGCTGAATTAGGTGCGGTACAAAACCGTTTTCAGTCGACAATACGAAATCAAGCTAATATTTCTGAAAATTTAGCCTCTGCTAAATCAAGAATTAAAGATGCTGATTTTGCAATGGAGACAGCTAACTTAACTAAAAACCAAATTTTACAACAAGCGAGCCAAACAATATTAGGCCAAGCAAATCAAAGGCCTCAGGCTGCATTAAGCTTGTTACAGGGTTAGAATAGTATAACGTTGTTAAAAATTTATAAATAAAGCTAAAGTTTCCGTTTTATCTGACGATAACTGACTTAGAGAACTAAAAATCTAGGACTCTCAGTCTGGAGTAATAACAGGGTAGGGGTATCCCGTTGTTATTCTATTTAAAATGATAAAGCGGAGGCTATTATGGCTTTATATGTAAATACTAATGTGAGTTCATTGAACGCACAACGCCAGTTGATGAAATCTGGTAACCAGCTCGATACATCCTTTCAACGTCTATCATCAGGTTTTCGCATTAATAGTGCAAAAGATGATGCTGCAGGCATGCAAATATCTAACCGTTTAACTAGTCAAATAAATGGTTTGAATCAAGGTAACCGAAATGCTAATGATGGGATCTCACTTGCGCAGACTGCTGAAGGCGCACTTGATGAGACTACGTCAATGTTCCAGCGTATTCGTACTCTTGCTCAACAAGCTTCAAACGGTTCAAATACAGATGAAGATCGTTTAGCAGTACAAGAAGAAATTCGTTCATTATCAGAAGAAGTGAATCGTGTTGCTGCAGATACAACATTTGGTGGTCAAAATCTCCTAGATGGTTCATTCTCAGCTAACTTCCAAGTTGGTGCTGATGCTGTACAGAATATTAGCTTTAGTATGGCTTCTGTTGGTGGCACTGCAAACTCGGTTGCGGGTAATAATGGCTTTACTATGTCAGGTATTGCAGGTGTAGCAAGTGCTGTGACAGGTGCAAGCTTAAGTGCTACTGCGGGAACAATTAGTTCGCAGGTTGGTGCTTCAGCTGATAATACCGACTTTGCAACTGTATTTACAGCAAGTGGTATTAGTGTATCTTCTCAAGCTAACGCACAAGCGGTAATGGCTGGTATGGATGCAATGATTGCAGTAGTTGATAAAAAGCGTGCCGAACTCGGTGCTGTGCAAAATCGTTTTCAATCAACTATTCGTAACCAATCTAACATTTCAGAAAACTTGAGTGCTGCTAAGTCACGTATTAAAGATACTGATTTCGCTGCCGAAACAGCTAATTTGACTAAATCTCAAATATTACAACAAGCAAGCCAATCTATTTTGAGTCAAGCAAACCAGCGTCCACAAGTAGCATTATCGTTACTAGGCTAGACGGTTAATTAGGTCATTATTGAGATATTGTCTCGATAATGACTTATACTTTGTTTGTATTTTGAAGGAGAGCTATTATGGCTGACTTAGGTGGAATAATTAAATCGAGTGAAAACTTCACCGCTAATTCATCTTTTACAAATAAAAATGAGTTAAACGAAGCAAGTAAAAAAGCAACTGTTGAAAAAGCTGGTACAAAAATTGCTGGTAGAGAGCCCGCACTTGTTGATAATAGTCAGCAACTTGATTCTGAAAGTGAAAGAAAAGCACTGATCGACGAAGTGAAAGAAAACTTAGAGAAATTAAATAAATATATTCCTGTGACGGCAACAAATTTAAAATTTGAATTTGATGAGCAGGGTGATCCACCAATAATTAAAGTGTTTGATAAAACAAGCGAAGAAGTTATTCGTGAAATTCCAACTGAAGAGTTTAGAGAAGTTGCTAAAGCTTTAGATGAATTTGCCGATAAACTAACTAACAAAGGTTTGTTACTAAATCAAACTGTATAATATTTTTTGGAACAGATAGTAGGAGAGAAGTATGCCACTTATAACATCCGCAGGTATTGGATCTGGGCTGGATCTCGAAAGTATCATTAAAGCATCTGTTGATGCCGAAAATGTTCCAAAAATGAATGCCTTTGCAAAAAAGGACAAGTCGTTAGAAGTTGAATTATCTTCAATCGGAGAGATCAAGTCTGCGTTATCCAAGCTACAAGACACAATAAAAAAGCTAGCAGATCCTGATAATTTTAATAAACGCATAGCCAATATTAGCCAACCTACTAGTGACGACGGCGATTTAATTGCTGTTACACCGACAAAAGATATTACGCCTGGTAATTTTAAAATTGAAGTTTTAGCACTTGCTCAAGGCAGTCGCGCGACATCAAATGCTGGTTTGTTTACGGCAACGGATGATGTGGTTACTGCTTCTGGAGGCACCTTGTCATTTGCTGCTGGAGACAAAAGCTTTGATCTAACTCTCGATGCAGGTGCGACATTAGCTGATTTGCGTGACGCAATTAATGACTCGGATGATAATTTTGGTGTAACAGCAAATATAATAAATACTGGTACAGAGTCAAAGTTGGTTCTTACTTCAAGTGTAAGTGGCGCTAATAATGACTTGGTAATCACCAATGATAATGCTGAGCTTGATAATGTATCCACTGATGCTAATGGTGGAGCTCCTAATAGCGGTGGTATTGGTATAGCAGATGAAAATAAAGCAAAAAGCGCAGTAATTAAAGTTGATGGTATTGAGATTACCAATGACACCAATACGTTTAAAGATGCTGTACAAGATATGACGATCACCGCTAAACGACAAAGCGTTGATGGAGAGACGGCAAAGTTGGCTGTTAGCTATGACCGTGAGAGCGTTACAACATTAATTGATGAATTTATTGCTAATTATAACAATGCTATAGGGCAGTTAGGTCTGCAATCGAGAGTCGGAAAACCTTTAAATAGCGATGCAACCATTCGTACTTTGAGCTCACAAATGGTCAATATGCTTTCTACAAATTTAACGGATGCAGGGCCTTTCACAAGTATTTTTGATATTGGCTTGGGTGTTGATAAGAAAGGTTATCTAGAAAAATCAACTTTAGTCCGCAGTTTAAATACAGCAATGGATGAAAATTTTGATGATATCGGAAAGGCTTTTGCTGGTGAAAATGGTGTTGCTAAACAGTTCGAATCTTTTTTAGATAATTACGTAAGTTCAAAAGGCATTTTAAAGCAAAGAGAAGATAATTTAAATACACAGGTCACTGATTTAGAAGATGATGTACTAAAGCATGAATTTAGAATGACCGAATTAGAAAGTAGGCTTAGAAAGCAATATGCGGGTTTAGATGTGTTACTGGCGCAAATGCAATCAACACAACAGTACTTAGGAGCGCAGCTTGCGAGCTTACCTGGATTTACAAGAAACAAATCATAAATTAATTTTGATTTAAAAGGGTTTTAATATGTATAACGCCAAAGTAAAAAATTATCAGAAAGAAGCACTCAAGACCCGTGTTGCCGGTGCTGATCGCTATGAAATAATTCAAATGTTAATGGCGGGTGCGATTGAAAAAATGGTGATGTCTAAAGTTGCTATTGAAAGAAAACATATGGAAGCGAAGGCCGAACATTTATCTAAAGCGACTGCTATTATTGAAGCCTTAAGGGGCTGTTTAGATTTTAAAGTTGGTGGTGAAGTGACTGATAATTTATATGCACTTTATTCTTATATGATAGATCGCTTAGTTGATGCAACAATAAAAAATGATCCTGCAATTGTTGAAGAAGTATCTAATTTATTAAAAGAAATAAAGTCTGCTTGGGATGCTATTCCTCATGACGTTCGAGAAAAAACACTTAGTGAAAATGGTATAGATGCTAATGTCGGCTAGTTTATTGTCTCAGTTAGCCCCCGATTTGTCTGTAATTAATCAATATTTAGCTGAAGGTGATATAGAGTCAGCTCAAAGCAAGTTACTATTAATTGATAGAACATTGAAAGCACTCTTTACCTCACCTGAGAACCTCAGCGAAAACGATGTGTTATTTTTATCGGATTTTTCAATCAAATTGAATACTACGGTATTAGAAATAAGCCTCAAAAAACAGCAGGCTGCAAAAGAACTTGGTATTCATATTAATACGCAAAAAAAAATAAATGTGTATAAAAATATCAAGTAGGTAACCGACATGATAAAGAATATAGATATTAATAACGAGCTTGAGCACATCTCAGAAAAACTTGAAAAAACTATAAAACATCAAGAAAGAGAGGCGATTTTTGCTACAGAAGCAAATGAGCGATTTGAAAAGAATTTTGAGTGTTTTTCTGAGTTTTTCCCTGATATAGCAATAGCAATAAAAAACTTTAAAACCAAAGATGACTTTTGCTTACATGTTACAGAGTCCGGGCATGGTAATTTTATACCAAGTGGTGGAAATACTTTACTTTATTCACAAGACCCCATTACTCAAACTGAAAAACAAATACAGGCACAAAGAGAAAGGCCCGTATTTAGTTTAACTGACTACACTGGTTATCCTGAAGATGATGACGATACCCGTATTCACTCTCGATATATGGTAAAGTTAACTCGCTTTATGAAAAAAGTCAGAGCCGAAAGTAAACCTGTAGTTCGTAACTTACCATCTTCATTTCCTTCCGCAGTTATTTTTGGTATCGGGCTAGGTTATCATGTTCCGCTTCTTTTGGAAGATACTCAATTTGACTATATATTTTTAGTTGAACCAGATTTTGAACAATTTTTTGCGAGTTTATTTTGCACTGATTGGTTTGAAATTATAAAAAAAATTGATTCCAATGGAGGGTGCTTGTTTTTTCATTTAGGTGTTGATCATAAATCATTTATAATTGACCTTGAAAAAATAGCCGAAGACATTGGTGCATTTTCCTTAGTGCGCAGTTTTTGCTATCAGCATACACCCGGTACAGAACTAAATGTTTTGATTAAGCAGTGGAGTGAAGATTACTTCCGTTTTCAGTTTGGTCATGGGTTTTACAACGATGCAATAACTGGGCTTGCTCATAGTATCCATCATATTCGAAATAAAGCTGCGTTACTAACGAAGACGACCCAGGAAATAGACTTTGATACACCTATATTTATTGTTGGTAATGGTCCATCGCTGGATGAAGCTGAAGTATTTTTAAAAAATAACCATCAAAAAGGGATCGTAATCGCTGCGGGAACCGCCATAGCGTCATTATATAAGAAGGGTATCCCAGTTGACTTTCATGTGTTAGTTGAACGTCCATATTCGAACTATAAAATTTTTGGTGATATTTTCCCTGCTGATGAATACAAAAAAGTGAACTTGCTGGGCCTTAATACTTTATATCCTGATACGAATAAACGTTATAAATGGGCAGGAATAGCGGGAAAAGGTAATGAGGCGGGAACATGTTTAATGGACGTTATATCTCAAGTTCATTTGTCCCAAATTTTACCATTGATCCCTTACTGTAATCCTGTTGTTGCAAATGCAGCCCTTTCGTTTTTACTTCATATGGGATTTAGAAATATCTATCTTTTTGGTATTGATAACGGTAAACAGCCATCAGGCTCACATCACAGTAAAGATAGTATTTACAAAGTAAATAATGATGATGATTCAGAGGGGTACGGTAGTTTAGAGTTCAATGGTCGATTGATTGAAGGTAATTTGGGTGGCCATGTTGTTTCAAATGATCTCTTTCTTGTGGCTCATGCGCAGTTAGAAAAGCTTCTAAGTCTTTACAAAGTGAATAACTGCATAAATGTAGGAAACGGTGCAAAACTTCAAGGTGCTATTCCTACTGCAGCAGATAATTTAATTGATATTGAAAAAGAGATTGATAAAGAGTTGGTTATCAGCAATATCAAGAATAATTATTTTACAGTATTACCTGTTGATGATGTAGAAGATAGATTGATTGCAGTGGATAGACTTCAGGATATTTGCGAGCATCTACTCTCAATTATTGATGAAGATATTACAAGTCGTAGTATTGCTGCTAAGCAATTACAGCGTCAAGCTAGGTATGTTTACTCTTTAAGAAATACTAGCTTAGGGCATATATTTCATATAATAAAAGGCGCGCTCTTATATTATCACTGCCCGATGATTACGCTTTTGTATCAATATGAAGACGAAGTATTTTGTTTAGAAAAATATAAACAGCTAAATAAGTTATGGAAATGTTATATCCAAGAGATAATGGCTGATTATAAAATCCACTATGATGAAAAATGTGACTTAGGAAAGGAATAAAGTGACAGATTACCAAGAATCAGAGGCTTTCTACAATGAGTTATTTGATGAACTTTTCCCTATTCTTCGTTCTATAACAGGTCCAGGCTTACGACAAAGTTATAGTATTCTCTCGCGGTATATGCCGCTTAATATTTCTTCTATTGCTTCTGGTGAAAAAATATTTGATTGGACTGTACCTAAGGAGTGGCATTGTGAAGATGCTTATTTATTAGGGCCTGATGGAGAGAAAATTGCTGATATGCAGCGATTGAATATTGAGGTCGTTAATTACTCAGAATCTGTAGAAAGAGAGCTTAGCCTTGAAGAGCTTCAAAAGCACTTATATAGCCTACCTGAGCAGCCAACGGCAATCCCTTATGTTACTAGCTACTATAAAAAGCGTTGGGGTTTTTGTATCGCTCATGAAATACGTGAACAACTTAAAGAGGGAACATACAAAGCTGTAATTAAGAGTCAGTTTGTAGATGGTTCGTTGGATATCGCCCAATCAGTTTTAAATGGTGAATCTAAACAAGAAGTATTATTAAGTTCATATCTATGTCACCCATCAATGGCGAATAATGAGCTGAGCGGCCCTTTAGTTCTTTTAGGCTTATTTAATCGTATTAAAAAATGGCCAAAACGTCGTTACTCCTACCGTTTTGCATTACACCCTGAAACAATAGGTAGTTTAGGATTGCTTCATTTAATGGGGAAGCATTTTACTGCAAACATGGTTTCTGGGCTGGTTATTAATTGTATGGGTGGAGAACCTGAAAAATTAGTTTTTAAACATAGTCGGAATGATAATGGTATGCTAGATAAACTTCTATATCATCTAAATCAACATGATTATAACCATGAAAACATACAATTTAGTCCTTTAAGTGGTTCTGATGAAAGGCAATATAATTCTCCCGGCTTTCAATTGCCAGTGTGCTGTGTCAGCCGTAGTTTTCATTCTGGCTACCACCAGTATCATACTTCCCTTGATACTAAAGCGTTTATGGGAATAAAACCACTGCTTGATAGTATTGATAAATTAGAGAAAATATTTTTGGCGTTTGAACAAGCTGCGACTTTTGAGAATACACTACCTTTTGGTGAACCTAACTTAGGTAGTAAAGGGTTGTATCCAACGTTAAGTTTTTTTAGTAAAGAGCGTGTAAGCCAACTCGATGAGCTTAATTACATTAAGATGTTATTAAATTATAGTGATGGAGAGCACGACTCTATTGATATTGCGGATAAATATGGATGCAGTGTTTTAGATATGGCGTCTGCAATTGACAAGCTAGAGCAACAAACACTCTTGGTCATGAAGTGAAATGGGTAATTGGCAGAATATTTATCAGCAGGGCAGGCAATTAAATAAATACCCTTATGATGCAATCGTATCATTGGTGATGCGATTAAGGCACACTAATTCAAGTTTAAGCGCATTAGAGTTAGGCTGTGGTGCTGGAAATAATATCGTTTTTATGGCTGAAGAGGGAGTTGATGTTGCTGGTATTGATATATCTTCAGTTGCTTTAGATTTTGCTCAAGAGCGTCTAACAAGGTTACAACTTAAAGCTGATTTAGTTAATGGTCATTTTACTCAGTTACCTTGGCAAGATAATTCGTTCGACTTAGTGATAGACAGAAGCGCTTTAAACTGTGTTCCTCGCTCAGATATTTTAGTTGCCCTTAGTGAATCTTACCGAGTGTTAAAACCAGGCGGTTGTATATTTTCTATTATGTATGCTGATACTCATCCTGCATTTATAAACTCAGGATATCAGCATGATGGGTTTGCGCGACAATTTTCGCCGGATTATTTCACTGACATTGATGGCCTATTTTTTGCTTCTAAAGCAGATGTTTGCGAACTATTCAGTAAATTTGCAATAACGCAGCAATCGTATGATGTTTCTTATGATCAGAATGATAAGATCACTTCTGCACAAAGAAGTATCGTTGCATATAAATCACCTATTGCTCAAATTACGTAATCATGAGTGGTTATCATATAGCTACTACTTACTAGTTTCTGGAGAATTATTATGCGAAATTCAGCTATCGTTGTTGGTGGTGGGGTATGTGGTTTAATGGCGGCATTACTACTCAAACAGTCTTTTAAAAAAGTTACAATAATTGAGCAAAGTGAGCGTGTTGGGGGATTATTTTGTTCTATAAAAGATGAGTTAGGTGCATATTATGATATGGGATCACATATACCGAACGCAACGGGCATAGAAGCGCTTGATACTCTGTTATTTGGCGAGCTAGAAAATCGTGATTACTATTGGCACGTAATAGAAAAACTGCAATCAGGTAATTACTTCGCCGGTGAATGGGATTTAAACTCTCCGTTTCCAGATAGTCACAAACTGCCAAGCGAAGAGTATTATCAAGGTTGTGCTGAGCTTATTCAAGCAACCTCTTCTAGTGGCAGTTCGCTTATACTCCCTTATTGCGAAGAAACATTAGGCAAGACGTTTACCCAGCATATTATTAAACCAATTCTGTATAAGCTCTATGGTAAACATACAGATTTAAATACATTAACGGTCGCAGCAGGACTATTTGGCTTTACTCGCATTCTTGCTTTTGAGCCCGATGTTGCAAATGCACTGAAAAATATTCCTACTTTTGATGCTAAAATTGGATATCAAACGCAAGCGCATTTTCATGAAAGACAAACCAAAGACAACTCAAAAACTCCAAATTACTTTTATCCATTAGAAAATAAAGGCATTGAGTCTTGGGTTGAGTATTTAGTAACTAAAGTTAAAAGCGCTGGAGTTGAGGTTGTACTTTCTTCATCAATAGAGAAGATAGAGACTAATGGACGGCAGATCACGGGAGTAAAGCTTACTAATAAAGCAGAAATCCTTGAGTGTCAGTTGTTATTTTGGAGTGCTCCTCCGTTTATTGCCTTAAAAGCATTAGGCTTACCTTTAGTTTATAACAAGCCAGAACTGAGAACTGCTATTGTATTTCATTTGAATTTTGACTTGCCTTTACTTGATCAAAAATCGCATTATCTATGGGTGTGGGATCATCAAACGGATATATTTAGGTTGACGTTATACCCTAACCTCAGCACTAAAAGTCAGCATGCGAACTTGTCGGCAGAAATATTATGCAGGCCAGAAGAGGTGGAGCAGTATGACGTGGATGAAATTGTGAATACATTAAAGAAAATGCAAGTTGTCGGCCAAGATGCTACATGTATCAGTCATATTAAACAGGTCATACATGGCACTTTTCCTGTGCCAACTTTAGAATTTGAAAAAAATAATCAAGCTAATTTTGATACATTAAAAAACAGTGTCGATAATATAATTATTTCAGGCAGATCAGGCGGTAAACAATGGCGACAAGCTGATGTACTTGTTGCCGCATATAACGATATAAACAATTATTTATCGACAGAATAAGAGACTTCTTTTCCATTATCAAAACGATATAGTTCAGATGGGTTACAGTTAAGCAATGCAAATTGGTTATCAGCAACAAAGTCTTTTACAAAATGATAAAGTGCTTTCATCTTTATTGTATAGATAAATGATCTTCCAAGTTGGGCTTGTTTCATAATCCCTGAGTTTAATAATGCAGCTTCTAACTTGGAATAGTCTTCCCTGTAGGCATTATTTATAGGAAAGCAAAAGTGGTAAAAAGTACCGTTAGCCTCTTCTCCATTTGTGAGCGTTGTCACACCGGTAAAAGGTTTATTAAACCGGTATTTTAATCCTAACATTGCTTCTATTTGAACAATCACCGTGGCGACTCTAAGGCCAATGCCTTGCAGTACAAGCACTGTATTTTGTTCTATTAACCTACTAAACGTTGAGTTTTCTGCAAAGGCATAATATTCAGGTTTTTTGGGTAAACAGATTTTTGCCACATCAGGCCCTAAACCGCAGATTGAGAACATAGGGTGCCCTGAGCGTACTACATTTGGTTGTTGTCGAAACCACTCAGGCCAATACCCTAAGACACATTCTTGTGAGCGCAAATCTTCTTTGCGACTGCGTGGGAATTGATAATTAAAGGCTGGCATAAATATATTACCGTTATCACCAATTGCAGTTTTAAAGCTGTTTAGAAACGCCTCAGGCACTTCTTTTACTGAGTGATTTTCTATAGCGCCAAGTGTAAATAATGAAGAGTGTATAAACACACTGTCATTCATGTTGATACCAACTGAATGTAATGTTGCGATAATTTGTTCTTGGCTGATACTTCTCACAAAAAGTCCTCATTGCCGAAAGCTGCTTTCACTTCGTCGTAGATAGTGTCAATTCTTTTTGAAAAAGCGGGATCTTTCCACGGCTTGCCTGACAGAATCATCCATTCATATTTAGCAATAAACTTTTTTTTCTGTGATTCATCTAAGGTATCAATAAAGCCCCCCATTTTTTCTTTGAGGCGGTCTACAAGCTCCTTCAAACACCTAAAGATAAAAACTACTTCAGGGTCACGTAATAGTGGTTTCATAGAAACTGTAAGTTCACGTTTCAACTTTATGGCTTGCTCTCTAACCAGCGTACATTTATGGTTATTATCAGGATCACGGTAAAAAAGATCCATTAAAGCGGAATACTCAAAGTCAATAACAGTACCAAACGCATCTACTATAGGGAAATAGGGATATATTCTGCAAACTAAGGGTCTGTGTCCATGAGGTTCACATAAACCACCACACTGACAAGAGAGCAAGTAGATACTGAAGCTTTTACCGTTTGAAAGCGTAAATGTGCGCTTTTTTGCTGGTGTAGTAATGTTTTTAATACCACCAATTGATTTATAGTACTCATACTCATTTTCAAGAAGAGGTAAAGATACACCGCTTTTGTCTAGGATATTAAAATGCTCTCCGTAAAAATTTTTACAGCAGTAACCACCGCATGTTTTCCAACACTCAGGAGCATTTACATATTCCGTATTATATATTTCTTGCCAGTTCACTTTGTTAGGCATTAGTAGACTCACTAAGTAGCTTTATTAGGCCACTGTAAGATGTAAATTGCACAGGGTCTGCTTCTTCAAAATCAATATCAAGATTTAAGCTGTTTTCTATTTCCATCAACATACTAATAAAATCAAGTGAATCTAAAAGACCTGAACTTATTAAACTATCCTGTTTATTCAATGATACGAGTATTTGCTCACCATGCTTTTCTATTAATTTATTATTGATAGCTTGTTCAATCGAATTTGTTAAGCTCATTATTTCTCCATCATGGTATGTAGGGCGCTTTTATCAATTTTACCATTACTATTTAGTGGCATGGAATCGATCCATATAATCTTTTTGGGCACCATATAAAGTGGCAGCTGTTGCTTTAAGTAATCAATCAGTGTTTGCTCACTTTCTTTATCGGCTGGATTACAAATAAATAAAGTCAAACTTTGAGGTTGTTGTATTGGCGTTGCGATAGCCTGTACCAAAGGGTTTGATAAAAAATTTTGTGCTAGTGTATTTACTTCGGATAGCTCAACGCGGTATCCCTGGATTTTAACTTGGTCATCTACACGGCTAATATAGTGAAATACTCCTTGAGCATCACGATTTACGAGATCACCACTTCGATAATGGGTAATGTTATTTGTTTTAATTAAACATTGCTGAGTTTTAATATTGTCATTTAAATACCCAGAAAATACTTGAGGCCCCGAAATCAAAAGCTCACCTTGTGCATCTAAATCAAAGCTCATGTTTTTAAGTGCTTTACCCAGGGGAATATAGCTACTATCACTATCATCATTACAATCAAATACATATCTACTGCATGCTATTGTAGCCTCAGTTGGTCCGTATAAATTAATAACCTTGCTGTTTGGTGCTGCTTTTTGCCATTGCAGAGCGAGTGTTCTAGGTAAGGGCTCACCACAAAACTGACTCACACGAAGGCTAGGATAGGCATCATTTTTAAGCATTCCTAGTTTAGCCATAATTGATGCAGTAGAAGGGACACTAAACCACACTGTAAGCCCGTGTTGTTTAATGAATTTACCTGGCGCAAATATAGCGGTTTCAGGCACTACATAAAGACAAGCACCTTGCAGCCAAGTAACAAATATATCATGCATGCTTAGATCAAACGTTGGATCAAATACTTGGCTTACCTTATCTGTATTACTGAGGGGTAAAGACTCACACATAGTATCAAGATAAGACTTAAGATTCGCAATGCTAATAGGCACACCTTTTGGTGAGCCTGTAGAACCTGAAGTAAATAAAACATAAGCGATATTGGATAGGCTGCGAGCTTGTAGTGATTTAGTTGATACAATGCTTTTATTGACTATATCGTCCAAACATACAAATACTCTATCTGGGAGTGCTTTTATTAATGCTTGGCTGATCGACAAATATTTTTTACTGTATAAAACATACTTTAAGTTGCCTTGCTTTATGATAGAAGCCAATCTAGCTATTGGCAGTTTTACCCCAAGTGGTATAAATGTTCGTGAATCTAAAGCGCAGGCAAGTACGGCGCTATAATAGTGAGTATCTCGGTAACTTAAAATTCCAACTTGCTCAGCTTCACTTATTTCGCTCGTGTTAATATTATTAGCGTAACTTGCAAGCTGTTTATAAGTAATGTATTGATTATCAAAAAAAATTGCAGGAAGTTTTGCATGGCTTGCAATGCTGTTTTTAAGTTTTTCAGATAACTTCACTTTATATCCTAGTTTTTATTTATCTTAATATTAAGCAGGTTTGTTGATAGCCAGCAATTCAGTTTGAAGTTTATTATAAGCTTGTGGAGTGCCTATATCTATATATCTCAGATGGGTTTTATAGCTATAAAGACTGCCCAATAATAAAGGCACCATGTCGTGGCTAATTTCATAGAAGCTTTCCTGTTTAAAGTGTGAAAAGTATTTTTCATACACTCCTGCGGAGAATAAAAACAATGCCCCGCTTGCTAGGTTACTTGGTGGATTGGATACTTTTTCATGAAACCTTTGGATTGAAGCGTCTGAATCAAGTTCAACAATACCACATGAGGAGGGAGAAGCAGATTCAAAAAGTAAAAGCGTAGCATCACACTTTTTGGGCCTTTTTGAATGGGCTTCTACAAAATTAGTAAGGGTATCTTCGCAATAGTTATCAGCATGAATGACCATTGTGGGACTACAATGCCAAAACTCTTTATTACTAATCAAAGTGCCGCCTGTACCGAGTAACTTTTTCTCTCTAACGATTGTTATTTTATTACGGTATTCGGACTTTGACACAAACTCTTCTACTTGTTCAGCGAAATAGTGCACATTAATGAGTATGTCGCTGACACCAAGTTTATCGAGCTTTTCTAGCCAATAAGCCAATAAAGGCTTGCCTTTAATAGGCACTAAACATTTTGGAATTGTATTAGTCAAAGGTTTTAACCGAGTGCCTAACCCTGCTGCAAGCAATATTGCTTTCATATATTTTTGAATGACTCCAGTACTCGTTGCTGTAGCGTGTTGAAGGACAGTGGCTGATTTCCGAGAGTATCTACTTGGCAAGCGGCTGCAATACTTGCAATATAAAAAGCTTGCCAAGGTGTCGCACCTGAGCACAATGCCAGGCTACTGGCAGCTAAGAAGCAATCACCAGCTCCCGCAGGATCAACCGCATTACGGTTAATCGCAGGAAGCATATCATTTTCCCATTGGCCGTTTTGATCTGGTAGATGGATAAAAATACCTTCTCCTGCGAGGGTAATAACTAAAGACGTTGGATTTGCTTTTTCGCAAAGTTTTTGGGCCAATATAGGTAGACCATCATCAATATTATTCAATGCTATGCGTACTTCTTTTTCTGTTGGTGTTATTAGCATCATATCTTTATAACGGGCAATGTCACCAACTTGAGAAGATGTTTGGCTGTCTGCGACAACACGTACATTGTTTTCTTTGCATAAAGCAATGACTTTATCGACCAGAGTTTGAGGTAATAATCCATAATTAAAATCAGAAAATACCAGTAAATCGAAGTTGTTAATACTACTTTCAAGTTGCATGTATAAATCTGTTTGAATTTCTTTAGAAATTTTATGCTGTCGAACTTGATTGACCCTTAGAAGTGTTTTATTGCCAGCTCTATATCGTGATTTTAATGGTGTTGGGCGACTGCCATCATCGAAAAGTATAGTATCAATATTGTATGCGTTAATATGATTTTTTACGTAATCAGCTTTATCATCTTTGCCAAGTACCGAGAAAAGCGTAACTTGATTAGCTCCTAGCCCTTTTATATGACCTGCTGTAATTGCTGCTCCGCCTAAAAATGTATCCGTTCTATCTGGTGTCATCACTATGGTAGGATCCTCCTGAGATAAGCCTACCGCAGTACCTTGGATATATTCATCGACGATTATTTCGCCAATTACAGCAACACGGTTTTCACTAAACTGAGAAAATACCGTATTGATTGATTGATAATCAAACTGATGCCTTGTTGCATAACTTTGGCATTTTTTGTAATTAAAGTTATGACCATGGCTTATTGTTCTTGTAATATATTGTTCGGAGTTAGATTCAAACTCACCAGAGCCAAAAATAAGCTTTCCTCCGTACATTTCAACAAGAGCATGCTCAGGGTTGTGCCTACTTTCAAACTCTTTACCTTTCACGACAATATGAGGTTTTAGGCTATTTACTGTTTCTGCTGGCGTTAAATCTGATAAAAATGCTTCATTAACACATTCGAGGGATTGAACCATCTCTAAGCGATGTTGTTCATTTACTCGACTTTTTATCCCCATAGATCTGTCGCTGTTAACAGCAACAATTAATTTATCACCGCACTCTTTTGCAAAACGAAGTAAGCGAATATGGCCAGGGTGTAAAATGTCAAAATTACCTTGAACTAGTACTATTTTTTTTTCATCGTTGCAGTTATTCATCAATAAAAATATTTTTTAAATCGTTGGTATTAAGCTCTATCGGATGATTTTTTAACCTTTTAAGGTTTACAGCGTTTATTGTTAGTCTTACTTTATCAACGCCTGATAGGCCTAGTTCACTAAAGCTGCTGATTAGCTGGGCTTTCAGCAGAAAGTATTTGTACATCATACGCGCTTCTATTGCACAACTCACCCCTAAAGCATTGTAAATTTCCTCAAGGGTTTTGATCAAGTTGTAATCTGCTAATTGGTTAGCTTTCTCTTCGTTGAGTTTAAACATGTTAAGCATGCACAAAGCAACTGCATGACCATGACTGATATTATATTGCTTAGATATGAAATAAGAGAGTGCATGTGGTGCGGTTGTTTTTGTCACATTTATCGCTTTACCAGCGCTGTTACTGGCTTTGGCAATTATAGTTTCAATTCGTGAGGTTGGGGCAGTTATAAAATCCTCAAAGTGCTTTGCAATATGAGTTATAGCAAAAAGGGCTTCTCTTCTACTCTCTAATGTTGCTGAATTAGCCCAATAAGATTCAATAGCTTGGCACAGAGCATCTAAGCAAGCCGATGCCTTGGTATAAAGGGGTAAGCTACGAGATAATTCAGGGTCGAGTAAATAATAGTTCGGCAATATACTAGGGTGAGAGACTGAAAATTTTTCCTCATGGATATACATTACTGCAAAGCTGGTACTTTCACTGCCTGAGCCAAAAGTCGTCGGTATCGCATAAAGAGGAATATTTGAGATATTAGAGACATTTGGAGGTGATGTGTTAGTTTCTGATATATTACTGTTTTTGTAGTATTTGGTTAATTTAGCAACATCAATTGCAGTTCCACCACCAACAGCCAAGATTGCTGTTGCTTCAACTTTATTTATAGTGTTTTTTGCAAGAATAACCTCCTGGAGTGTTGGGTTTTCTGTAAAATCACTGAAACGATGAAAGCGAGGAGAGTTTAAATTGAGCTTTTGTTTTATTTGGGTTTTCTCAAGAGACTTTCCAGAAATAAGCAGTATATTTTTATGCTTAAAAAGCAGAGCTTCTAAGCAATGATAATTTACCTGTTGATTCATCATTAAGTTAACATCCCATAAATGCTAATTTGCATTGGAGTGGAGTTTCTGTGGGCCTACTCAAATCTCGTCTGTGCCCCCTATCAATTACAACCTCCAGAAAAGCGGGTAATGACGAAGCGAATAGGTTAGGCAATACATTGTTTAATTCAGTTTGACTAGTTACTTTTACACTAAAATGATAGCCACAGCTTTTGGCCACATTAGTTAACTCGATTTTTTTACTTAATGTTGCTTGGCCTCCTACGGAGTCATGGCATCCATTGTTGAGCACAATATGCTTAAAATTAGATAATTGGCTATGGCCATTAATCGCTAAACTGCCCATATGCATGAGTGCTGCGCCATCACCATCAATGCAAACTATGTCATTGCTGTCATACATTGCTAAGCCTAAAGCAATTTGGCTGGCATGGCCCATACCCCCGACCGTTAAAAAATCATTGTTATGGGGTTGGGACTGTTGTTCTCGAAGTTCAAATAATTCTCTTGATGCCATGCCAGTTGTACAGACTACTTTTGCGTTTTTAGGCAGTGAATTAACGATTAGTTCAATCGCTTTTTCCCTTGTAAATAGAGGTGTTTTTTTGGGGGGGGAGGTAGTTTCTACCATATCGTTTAAAAAAGTACTTTTTGATACAACGATAGCAACAGGTCTAGAGTCAGTTTTAGCTTTTTTGATCAGTTCATTGATACAGTCTGATATATTCTCAGTGTTAGCGTTAAGTTGTAAATAAGGAATACCCATAGCTTCTAATGTCGATAGGGTTATGGCACCTTGCTTTTTGTGCTGTGGCTCATCTTTCACCCCTGGCTGCCCGCGCCAGCCAATCAACAATACCATAGGGATTGAGTACACTTCAGGATCTGCGAGAGAAACTAAAGGATTGTAAGCGTTTCCCAGCCCCGAATTTTGCATATACACCAATGGAGTAGAGGCAGTAGCTAAATGATGGCCTAAGGCTAATGCAACTGCATTTCCCTCATTTGCAGTAATGACGTGTTGTTCTTTTGATGCTGATTTTTCTAAATATTGACTAAACGAGCTTAGTAAAGAGTCAGGGACGCCAGCAAAAAAATCAATGCCATTACCCTTTAGCAACTGACAAAACTGTGATAAAGCAATCATATTAGTTTGTTCCTGGGATCAGTTCCAAAATCTCTTTTACAGATAACAATGTATGTTCAGCTTCAAATGAGCGATCATGGTTGAGTAAACTCATAGCTGTTTCTTTCATCGCGGGGTATGCAGCGCGAAGCATATGGTTTGCATAAATCACTATATTGACACCAGCGTCAGCCAGCTCTGTTGCAGTAATTTCATTAAAGCTAGTCGGCACCACAGTAATAGGTACATCTTGATGCTTTTCTCTAAAACATTTACAAAAATCAAGAATCTCGACAGGTGATTTTTGACGAGAGTGGATCATGATACCATCAGCTCCTGCTGCTAAATAAGCATCAGCACGTAAGAGGGCATCTTCTAACCCTTGTTCAAGAATTAAACTTTCGAGACGAGCAATTATCATAAACTCGTCAGTTATCTGTGCTCGTTTACCTGCACTTATTTTGGCGCAAAAATTATCAATTGTATCTTGTTGTTGGAGTACATCGTTGCCAAGTAGTGAGTTCTTTTTAAGACCAATTTTATCTTCGATAATCACAGCGGATACACCAGTTCTTTCTAGCGTTCGAACGGTGAATGCAAAGTGTTCTGCAATACCACCTGTATCTGCATCATAAATGAGTGGTTTAGTAGTTACTTCAAATATCTCATTTATTGTCGTAATGCGAGTAGTAAGATCTACCGTTTCGATATCGGGCTTCCCTTTGCTAGTTGAATCGGTCAAGGAGCTACTCCAAACACCATCAAACTCAACTCCTAGCTCACTTTTTAAATTCTCAGCAATTAGAGCACTTAAGGCATTATGAGATTCTAAAATTCGCACAGGTGATTTGGTTTCTATTAGGCGTTTTAAACGGCCTCTGCGTACATCGGGTGTGGTGCCAATTTCTTTTAGACTTTTATTCAGATTGGACGAGGAGACGCCAATTGTATAGGGAACTTCAACTAGCTCGCCTCCCCATTGAGATATACACTCAATAACCTGTGTTCGAGTTTTTTTTTGCACACCTTGTTGCCAATCATCACCATGTACAACAAAGTTGGGTTTAAGTTTTGCTAAGTTTGGTCTGTAGTCTAATGTCTCTTGAGGAATAACTTGAGTTACACCTTTAATATTTTCAATTACTTCATAACGTTGTGCGTAGTTCATATAAGGTAGGCGCTTATAGGTGGCAATTGCTTTATCCGTAAGTAGCCCAACAATAACATCGCCAAGCTTGGCCGCTTCTTTGATGATATTTATATGCCCCGGATGTACTAAGTCGGCACTCATGCCAATATAAACTGTTTTTGTCATTTTTAATCTCGTAAATGTTAAGGTGTATACCCAAAGCGTAAATAATCTTGACGAAATATAGCTTCAATTATTTTTAGGCACTCATTTGTCACGCATCTTTTATAGTCTTCCAATTTTTTTTCAGAGCTGTGAGTGAGTGATACATTGTTGAATAATCCAGTAAAGCTATTAACTCTTGTAAGGTCATTATGAATGTTTTCTAGCTTACCAATAAAATCTAGGTCGGTACCAATTTGCCCACACTGTCCCCAAAAATGAAAGTCTCTTTCACTCTCTTCAAGTGCCATATAGGTATTTAAAAACTCTAGCATAGATGGTTGATCGCAGTTAATGTTCATCGCTTCTAATACTGGGCGGATATTGATGTGGTCTTTTTTTCCTGCGTTGAGTTTTAATGTCTCAACCACATACCATGCGTAGCCTGATAAAAACTTAGTGGTGGGATGTCTTGTGAATGCAAACTTAAAGTAATTCTTATATTTTCCGTCATTAATGTCAATATACTGTTGAGTTGCGCCTTGACTAAGCATTAAGAGTTCAATGTCTTTAGAGCCTGTCCTTGCATTGCGACGGAAAATGGCTTTTCGCGTATCGTCGACAATTGAGAGCTTAAAAATAGAGTTGTCAACTTTAAAAATTCTAAAACGATCTTCTCCAGGGTTTAAAGCAGTTATATTTGGCCAATACATTGATGCAATAAGAATGAAATCCACATTATAGTTGTGATTTTTTTGATATATCTTTACTTCAAAATTATTAAATGTACCCGCTTTAAAGCTGTCTAAAAAATACTTAATATGAATATCAGTTCGTCTTTTTTTAGCAACTTCCTTCATAAGCACTTTAGCTAATTCACCGGCACCATAAATGGCGATTGTCGAATTAGTTGGAATGTCATCTATAGACCAATGCTTGAATGGGTTAATAATTGGCTGAATATCTATGCCTGCCATAGTGTTTTCGCATGCTCCTTTTTAGTATTAGCTAATCTAAAGCTAGAAACAATCGCGTCTACATGTTTATAAATTGAACTTTGATTGCTATTTTCTATAACTAAATCTGGTTGTTTTGGCAGTTGTATGGGAATGTCTTTGCCGTAGACATTAGATTTCTTATTACTTTTAGAGTAGAGGTTATTTTTATTTCTTTTCAGTAAATCATCGTCAGACACTTTCACAAATACTTCTAAATAATTATCAATATTTGCTCTGTTCCAATCCCTAACTTCGTCAAACATTGCCACTGTCGCTACGATTGCGATTGTATTTTGACTCGCGATTAAATTGGCCAGCCCAGAGTAAACATATGCTAATTTTTGTCTTGACTCTTTGTCGTACCCTGGGTTATCTAACACGCTACGTAGTTCATCCCCGTCTAATAGGTTGGCGTGCAGGTTTTGCGATTGCAAGGTATTGAGTAATTGTTTCGCGATTGTGGTTTTACCTGCACCAGGCAGGCCTGTTATCCAAATAACCATAGTTGTGTCCACTTTATTTAATCTTCTTATTTATCTGCATTATTCATACCATAAGTTATAGTTTAACTTCTAAATAATCAGCACCATTCATTACTTATTTTAGATAATAAGTTGCAACTTTATTCATTGCGACAGCAAATTGCTCTGCAAGATCATAGGTATACTTCTCATTGACATAAATATTAAATGAGCGGTTTCTGGCATCTACAGCATTTGGCGTCTTTTTATTGCTCGTGAGATGTTCTTCAGCCCATTGCCATTCGCTAACTACAAAGTTGTAGTGAGGGTTTAATGGGATCCCTTCAGCGATTAAAGCGTTACAAAACTCGTCTTTTTCGCAGTTTAAAAGTGACAAGTCTAAATATACAGTCAGGAAAAAAGGGCTACCAACACCGCTAATTTCATCGACAGAAAATAGTTTTGAGTTAGCTAACAGCGCTATTAAGCGATTTACAAACTGATTTCTATTTTTTATTGTAGAAGGAAGCCTTGCAAGCGAAGCACTGCCTATTGCACATGATATTTCGTCGGTATTCCAATTTAATGCGGGGAATAAATATTGGCTGGCATTTCTCTCTTCAAAATCCTCTTGCCACTTTGGTTTTCCTCGGTCAGCATGCGCAGTGACCATCTGGTGTAATAGTTTACTTTGAGTGTAAACTAAGCCGCCACTGCCACCTGACATTAAGCTTTTTCTACTCATTGTAGAAAACGCAGCTATATCAGAAAAGGTACCAATTTTTTGATTTTTGTATAAAGCACCTGTGGCTTGTGAGCAATCTTCGATTACCATAATATTTCTATTATGTGCTTCACGGACAATGGTATCTATATCGGTGCCATACCCTCCTAAGTGAACAACTACAATGGCTCTGGTTTTCTCTGTAATAGCCTTTTCAATTTGTTGCCAATTAGATTGTGTTGAGCCGGGTTTAGAGTCAGCTAACGATACTTTAAAGCCTTGTAGCGTTACGGCATTAAGCGCACCAGGGTCGGTGATCGGAGTCATGACGACTTCGCTACCTTTAGGTAGCTGAAGAGCTGCAAGTGCAACAAAAATTGAACCTGTACCGGTTGCAACCGCGGTGGTGTACCCTCCACCCATAAAGTCAGAAAACTCATTGCAGAAGTCTCGTTCAAATTTGCCGCCGTAGCCCGGATCTATATCTAAGTGATTATAGTATGCAACAACATCTTGAATTGCTAGTTGTTCTAATGAGGAAAATGCCTTTCTTGGAGGAATTTTCAGAGTGACAGATTGTTTACCACCATGTAAAGCCAACTTTACCTGCTCTTTCATCATTTTTTCTCTAAATAGGTATGTAGTTTATTAAATGCCACTTTGAGCGGGCCAAGCGCTTCTGTTTGCCAAATTACTTCATGATATTCCGCTTCCGCAAAACTAGGCTTAGAGCCAAAATTGAATCCTGGCGTATTAAAATATTTTTCACTGGTGGCAAAGTGGTCGTTTGCTACTTGCATAAAGCGAATAGAAGGAGCGTTAGGAATAAAATAGGGTAAGAAACTAGGGCCTGTTGCAGAGCTAAGGTTTATATAAGCAGCTTGGTATAACGCGATACGTGCTTGAATATCAATAGATGCAAGCGGGCACTCAATAAACACTTGCATGTGTTTAGGTAATGGCTCCGCTGATTTATAGGTATCTCTGATCAAAATGAGAGCAAATTTTTCAGTATTTAAGGCTTTGGCGAATTCTAACCAGACATCTAACGTTGAATTACGCTCTTGATGCACTTCATATTCACGAATAGTAAAAGTAATTAACTTTTTGCCGTCAAGGCTTCTTGAACTGATAAATGAACTAATAAGGTTTTGTGCGATATTACTAGGTTCAAAAATTTCTATTGATCGGCCTGCTTGCTTGTGTTCGTTTAAGTCATCAAATTGTACAAGGTGCCCTTTATGGGAGTTATTAAAGTCGCTAGGGTAAAGGTTCTTATTATTAAACTGCTTCAAAAAGCCATAGGCTTGTTGCTTATTGGAAAATTCAGACACAGCACTTGTTGTCTTTAAGCTCTTAAGGGTTGGCACAATTATATGGGTTAATCGCCATAATTCATCATGGTAATCATAATTAGTTCTCATAGCAATGGATCCAGTATGGTTTTGCTCTCTAGGAACGATCACAAAATGTATCTTCTTTAGGCCGCGTTTTTGACGTTCTAACTCGGCTCTGGCGGCAAGCCACACCACATCAAAACTGGCAATATTTCTAGATAAGTCAAATACACTGTACAGTATGTCTGTATCAGTCAGAGGTTCTACAAGTTTTTCTCTGCAAGATTGAACGGTGCAAGTTGCAGAATTAAAGAAATAAATTTTACTTATGTCAAAGCCTTTTGCTACTAAATCATTGGTAATTTCATCCACGCACATAGAGCAAATTATAATTTGATCAAATGCTAAATGACTACTTGCAAGCTCACTGAGGGTTAAGGCTTTATTGTTTTCGTAGTATTGCTCACCAGATGTACAAGCATAAGTCAAGTAATGATCGCCATTTAACTCTTGGGTAAGCATGGTAGTTATGCTATTGATGCCGTAAAGCAATATTTTCATCGAGCTCTCTTATAAATATGTGGGTTAGCAATTGAATTGTAATTTAACAACAGACTGTATATATGATGAAAAAATGTCATCAAATTTTTCATTTATTTCTCTTGGTACAAGAGATTTGCTGAGGGGAATTGAGGTATCTACCTCATTTCTTTGGTGGTTATGCTCTAAATACTGAGCAAAGTTTGCCAGTAAATCACACTCCATATCGTATGCTCTTTGACATACATCTTGATAGTTATCGTAAGCAGTAATTGGTACGGTTAAAGTTTTTAGAATACGACCCGCATCAATATGTTTATTAATAACATGCAGACTAATGCCTATAGGCTGTTTGTTTACAATTGACCATTTAAATGCATCTATTCCACGGTTTTCCGGAAGTAATCCAGGATGCGCATTTATGATTATGTGATCTTTAATAAAGTGCTGAGGAATTATTTTAGCGATAACAGTTATTAAGTAATCGGGCTTGTTATATTTGTGAGCCAAAACCGCCGCAGATTCCTTGTCCCATCCATTCATTTCTATGTAGTCCACACCCGCAGCTTTACAAAAGGCCTTAATATCAAGTGGAATTATCTGATAAGGCCTTTCTTCAAATGGTCGAGCTTCATGTGGGCGTAATTTAAAAGGAAATGCGTAGAGTGTAACCTTATAAGATTTGGCAAGGAACTTTTGTACCATTTGGTAAGTTTTTAAATGGCCAGTTTGATAAGTAAAAATACCTACGTGCATGCGTTATTCCACCATGGTTATTTCTATTTTGTTTTGCTCTGCTCTTGAACGAGCGTGACGGCAGTTTTCACGCCAGTTTTCTAGTTTGTCTATGTCATTATAAAACGTATATTCGGATGAGCGACGGATTAAAATATTTCCAACCGTTTCCTCGGTGTAGTCTGAAGAAGACCAGCGTTCACAAGACTTACAAAATGGGATTTTATCCCATTGACCTGTTTCATGGTAATGTCGGATTTTGTTGAGTTTGTCACCATTCCAAACACCGGCAACGCCTTCTTCTAATACGTTTCCAACAACTTGATCTTTAAAGCCGTCTAAACAGCATAGAGAAACATCTCCATCAGTATGAATGGGCATAGTTGAGTACAGCTCAGGACATGGGCGGCGTTGGCTCTGATCTACTTGCATATTAGGGAAACTGCCATCTTCAAATATTTCGCCTACACGAACAAAGTCGACAATTTTTATCCAGTAATCCACAAATTCACCAACTTGATGAAGATTACAGTCTTGTTTTGTCAGGGAAACTCCAATTCGGGGTAATGAGTTATTACCCCTGAGTTCCAACAAGTCGAATAGATTGCTTTTTATTTTATCTAAATTCTTAATTCCACGAACCTGTTCTAATACCTCAACAGTGGTTGCATCCACACTTACAGTAATACTGTCTACACCTATTTCTATTAAAGACTTAGACATTTTTTTATTCATCAATAAGCCATTTGTATTCATAGATATATTCATATTTCTCATTTTCATACTTTTGAGATGCACTAATATATCTTTGCTCATCAACGGCTCACTCCATAGAGTAGGGCCTACCGCAGGCTCTGCTGGCGCGGCTTCTTCTAATATTTTCTTAGCATTGGCAAGAGTCATACTTTTTTTAAGCATGCCTTTTAACTCTGGAGCGTCAGGCTGCCCGTGAACAATACACATTGGACACTTTAGATTGCAGTCTGTATATAAATCCATCAATAGTCTGGGTGGTAAATGGGGCACCGGGATTTTATTTTCTTTCATAATGTTACCTTTTTTAAGTAGCCCTAACTATCTTCTTACTTGCTAGATCTTCAATCGCTTCATTTATACGGTCTAGGGCGTGCTCTTTAGTTATTAACGACTTTAGATTAAATTCGCCTTTAAAGTACATATCGGCAAACTTAGGGGTATCTTTATCAAGCTGTACATCACCGACCCAACTACTATGGGCAGATTCTCGACTCGGAATGCATGAAGTATCAGTGGCCTTTTTAATTTGCTCTTTGGATGGGAGGCGAAGATACGGCAGGCACTCCCATTACGTCCATCTTCAAATGCTTGTTCAACAGTGAACGTAGTACCACCTACTTCTAATAAGAGCATTGGAGGAAGTTTGTTTATAGGGGGAACATTTGTCACTAAAATTACCTATGGCTACCTTTTGGAGCTACACAGTGCAAATAAATAGTGAGACATTGGAAAGTAGCCAGTATGCAGCACTTCATCATTCATACTAAACGAATACACATTGTGGAAGTACTTTAGACAGAAAGCTTTGAAGTCAGAACCTGTTTTGCAGTTAACATGACCTATTTTTGATGCTTTCGACGCATATTGCTGTGACTCTAGTGATGGCATACCTATGATACATGTACCGTGTTCACTCAAAGCGTTTACAATGTTGCTCATAAACTTATCTTCTTCTCTCTTTTCAATGTGTTCCAGTACATCCAAAGCAAAAATCCCTTGATAGCCTTCCCCTGGAATATGATTAAGTACATCTGCGGCTTCAAAGGTAATATTGATTTCTCTATCTGAGAATCTCGCTTTACTACTATCTATATAGGGTTTGTAAAAATCAATAGAATGAAGATGCTTTACACTTGGGGCAACCAGCATTGACCCAAACCCTTCTTGACAGCCTATTTCTAGAACTTTGTCAAATCCGTCAAACATTTTGGCGACAAATTTATGTCTTGCAGCCACAAATCCAAGTAATTTTGGATCGCTAAATAAAATCGAACTGGTATTTTTCCCAAGAGTAAACTCTTTAACTTCATCTTGACCCTCAATAGACTCAAGATAAACCTCTTTGATATCATCTGAAGATTGTGTACCTGCAAATAAATTTTTCATTGTTTTCCTAAATAAATGATTTGTTATAGAGTAATGAGTGCTCGGACAATTTTTTTGTTTTCTAGATCTTCAATTGCTTCATTAATATCGTTTAGGGGGTATTCTTTGCTGAGTAATGGTTCTAGATTTAAATCACCTTTAAAGTACATATCGGCAAATATAGGAATATCTTTATCTGGTTGAGAGCCACCTCCCCAACTTCCTCGGATAGACTTTCCGCGGTGAAAGGCATGAGGTTCTAATTGTATTTTTAATTCGTTGCTTGGATGAGAGGCGAATATGCACTGTCCGCCGCTATCACGGACACTTTCAAATGCTTGTTCAATTGTAGTTGTGGTGCCACCCGCTTCGAGGCTATAGTCCACTCCTTTTTGCTCGGTAAGTCGATAAACTTCTTGCACAGGGTCACACGTTGAAGAGTTAATAAAGTGCGTGGCACCAAACTGTTTAGCAAGTGCTAATTTGTCTTCGTTTACATCAATGGCAATGAGTGTTGTTGGGCTAGATAATTTTGCCGCTAATAAAGCGCTCATACCAATACCGCCTAACCCAAAAATTGCAATGGTTTTATGTTTTTCAGGTTTAAGCTCGTTTAGCACTAGCCCAAGCCCAGTTGGTAAAGCGCAGCCTAATAAAATAGCTAATTTCTCAGGAAAACCTGAAGGCAGTTTTACAAGTCGGTTTTCAGCAACAATGGTTTGATCTGTCAATGTGGTTGCGCTACCTGAGTTGATTAAGTAGTCTTTATGCGGGTATTTACCACCGGGTGCATCAAGGCCTTCGCCTTTTATCCAGCCGATAATCACTTTGTCACCAGGCCCTACTTTAGTCACGCCTTCACCAATTGATTCTACAATGCCTACACCTTCATGACCTAAAAGGTGAGGTAGATATTTGTCTTCACCACGACCGCCTTTTACTTCCATAACTTGAGAGTGGCACAAGCCACTGTAAATCACTTTTACATGAACTTGACCTTTTGTTAAGGCGGGGACTTTAATATTGTCAATTATTTGAAGTGGTTCACCTGTATTAAATAGTACGGCTGCTTTCATTTTAAATCTCTTAGTAATTTATCTAACTTAATGACTTTATTAGGTATAGACTCGAAATAATTGTAACATTTTTTTAGTTGCATGAGCTGAGCAGTGTGCAACATTTTTTGTTGCTCATTAAAGCAAGAAATGTTCCATGAATGAACTCTTCTAGCTTGTACTTCAGGTAAGAACTCATTGAGCATAATTAAGCACCATTTGAGCTGCGTTAGCTCGAATACTTTAAGTGTGTCTTCAGGGTTTTCTTTTAGTAGCCTGAACTGTTCTAATTTTAAAAACTCAAGTGCAAAAGTTAAGTCGACAGGAACTGCTGGTTGCGAAAAAAAGTCGGCGAATACCTTCCATGGAGTGTCTAACCCTGCATATTCGAAATCTATAAAATAATAACCCGAAGTAGCTTTAATCGCATTGTGAAAACCAAAGTCTGAAGGAGATAAAACACTGCGCTGTTGTTCTTGTTGCCAGTGTTGCGCGAGATTACAGGTGAGCTTATCTTGGCGCTGCCTGATTAAAGTTAACGCCTTGTGGTAATCCGCACTTAGCTGTTCACTTTTGATTGCGACAGTTTCTAACTTTTTTAACCTATTATTTACTATGTTACTGAACTCAGAGAGAGTGGATGGGCTTTCACTGGCTATATTTAGGTGGGGAGGGGGTACCTGATGATTTATATTTTGAAAAAAAAGAATGGCTTGTAGTACCGCATTCTTGCATGCTTTCTCAACTTTTTTACCCTCAATGTAAGCAAATAAGCTGACGTTTTCTTCTAAATTTATTGCGATAGGCTTTGCAGTAGCAGTTAAGCTGTTCCTATAAACTTCTTGGCTAAATAAAAACTCATTTAGTTGTTTGTATTTAACGTTAGGTGATTGAGTATTAAAAGATTTTAAAAACCATGAGTGTTTCCCTGAGGTAACTCTAATACCTAGGTTGTTGGCGCCTCCATTGATGGGAGTGAATTCAATTGAGTTGACCCCCAATATTATTTTCAACCAAGCTATAACCGAGTCATTTAGCATATAATATCAATCACCTCTTTCCAGTGTGAGATACAGTTTTCTTCTTTTTTATGCGGAGAGAAAAAAATGGGTTTGCAATTATTTGGAAAGGCTGAGTGGTCCAATACCTTTTTTAAATCATCGATGAAAAAGTCACAGTTTAATTCTGCTATTTTTGATATTTTCAAATCAAGTTGCTCATTAAAAAATAATGCATTATGTGAAAAAGGAGCATCTTCTGAATGAATAAACTTATTGCACTTTAGCCAATTAGCAGCGGCTATATGAAAGTTCACTTTTTCGCCGATAATTGGATGGCGAGTCTTGTGAGAAATTAAAACTAACTCGTGTCCCTTTGTTTTTAACTGTCGCAAAGCATCTAAGCAGCCCTCATAAGGTCGGGCTCTATTAATCTCTTTCCCATATACGATACCTTGTAATTCAGTCCACCTTGGTTCATTACCAGCATTAATAAAGTATGCTTTCACATCTTCTTTGGTTTGTCCGACTTCTTTTGGAAGCCAGCCTAATTTCACACCAACGCGATGAAACACACCTGTATAGTCGGCAATAGTATTATCAAAGTCGATACCGATAATCATATTACAGCTCTATTTTTTAGTGTTGTGATTATGTCTAAAACAGTTAAACCTGCTTTTTTACGTGCATCTTCAGTACTATGAACTTGATCAATAAACCTATCTGGGATGCCAAAACGGTGTACTCTTGGTATTTTAGGTTGTTCACTAATATATTCAAGTACGGCACTGCCAAAGCCGCCATTCACATTGTGCTCTTCAAGAGTGATGATATGTTCAAAGTGCTCACAAGCTAATGCTAAATATTGAGTATCAAGGGGTTTTACTGTATGAAAACTAACAAGCTCGGCGTTAATGCCTTTACTTTGAAGTTCAATGAGCAAATCATTCGCGAGTGGTATAATAGTGCCCGTTGCTAATATTGCGACTGTTTGACCCTCTTGCATTATATATGCATGTCCAAACTTTAAGTCAGGTAAAATTTTGTGAACCTTTGGCTCATTTTTTTTACCAATTCTAAAGTAACACGGCTGGTTGAGTTTGATTAATTGGGGCATTAATACGCTAAGTTCGTCTGAATCGGCAGGGCATACAATATTCATATTTGGCAAGCTTCGCATTAACGCGATATCTTCAAACGAATGATGTGTGGGCCCTAAATTAGCATATGATAAGCCTGAGCCAGTGCCAACGATGATAACGGGTTGGTTTTGGTAAGCGATATCTATTTTTATTTGTTCAAAGTTTCTCGCTGTAGTAAATGGCGTAATGGTATAAATAAAAGGTTTTTGGCCCATCATTGCGGAGCCCGCAGCCATTGATGCCATATTTGCTTCGGCGATGCCTGCATTGATTGTTCTATCGGGAGCAATTTCTTTTAGATTATTGAATAAACGATTACCGATATCAGCGTAGAAAAGCATTAAACTGGTGTCGGATTTAGCTAATTCGGTCAAACAATTTGCAAATGCATTTCTCATTTTAGCCCCAACTCCTGTTTTGCTTTTTCAACTTCATCTTGAGTTGGTATACGATAATGCCAGTTGTTATCGTTTTCCATGAAAGAAATACCTTTTCCTTTAATTGTATCAGCGATTATACACACCGGTTTGTCGTAAGATTGCGCATCCTTTAAAGCATCGCTGATAGCCAAAATATCATGACCATCAAGGCGAATTGTGTGCCAGCCAAATGCCCGCCATTTTTCTTCTAATGGTTCAAGGTGCATTATTTCACAGCTTTCACCAGTGCCTTGAAGTTTATTAAAATCAATGATGGCAACGAGATTGGATAATTGTTTACCGGCTGCAAACATGGCCGCTTCCCAAATCGTTCCTTCATTGAGCTCACCATCGCCCATGAGAACATAAAAGCGATTGGTTCTTTTTTGAATTTTACAGGTTAATGCCATACCTGTTGCAAGTGAAAGTGCATGGCCAAGTGATCCCGAAACTGTATCAACTCCTTTAGGGGAGTTTATGCCGGGGTGCTCTTCAAAAACAGAGTCGGTTTGCCCGTGTTGATAAAGATCTGCCACTGGGTAAAACCCCCTATAGGCAAGTGTGGTATAAAGTGCACTTGCAGCATGGCCTTTACCAAGCAAGAAGTAATCCCTGCTTGGCATTGATGGTGTTGATGGTTCTACATTGAGTACTTGCCAATAAAGTGCTGTTAATATATCAGTACATGACAGTGAACTACCCAAGTGTGGGGTTTTTGTTTTACTCGATACGTCACATAATGTGTATCGAATTTTTGCTGCTATTTGCTCTAAATTCATAGTTATCTCTATGGTATGAACCAGTAAAAATCGCCAGTGTAACCATGGTCTTTAAAGAATACCTTCCAATCATCAACATGCATGATGGTCTTTGCGGTTAATGCCCATTCGAGCATACGCTCTTTTTCTTCATCATTTCGATAGGCATCAACAGTTATAAATGACTTTCCTTTACTTACACGTTCAATTTCTTGTAACGCGATAGCACATTCTTTTTCATCTAAATTATGGATAGTATTGATTGACATAACGACATCAAAGCTGTCGTCATCGAAAGGTAAACTCTTTGCATCCCCTTGTTGAAGTAAGTGCTTAACTTCTTCTTTGGCATGCTCTAAAGCATAACTAGAAATATCCAACCCAGCTAATTTTATACCTTTGATATGCTGTTGCAGGTCATAGAGCATGAAGCCTTTGGCGCAACCTACATCCAGTAAAGAACTTTCTTTTGTTAATTGAAAGTGAGATTGAAGATCAGGAACAACCGGTTGCCAAAAGCGAGACATGTAGCTAAAACCACCGTATCCATAGGTACGATCACCATCAAAAAAATCTTTACCATATTGGCGAGCAATTTCTCTATCAGCTTCGGTAATTACATTGGCTCTTCCCTTGGTGTCTCTTTTTGATTTAGGGTAGTTTTTTAATAAATCTAATTCTTTTCCTTGCATGAATACCTCAGGCTTTATGAATATAGTTATGTGGTTGTGTTTTTAGAGTATCAAGGTTGCTTTTGACCCAATCAATTGTTTTGGCAAGGCCGTCTTCGAGTGAAATACTGTCTTGCCATTGTAATTCTGATCTGATTTTTTGAGTATCAAGCAGGTAAGCAGCGTCTTTACCAAGTCGATCACCTGTTATTTCACATGTCTGTTCAAATGGGACGTTTAACATTTTGCATAACATCTCCACAATTGCGCGGATTGTGATCATACGCTCTGTTGAAATATGATAAATTTCGCCATTACGTCCTTGCTCTCCAATTAACTGTGTTGCACTAGACACATCATCAATATGGATAAATGAGCGGGTAGAGTAGCCGCCACCATGAAGCGGTAGCTTTTTACCTAATAATATAGATAGTATTGTTTTTGGAATTATTCTATACAGTTGTTGTCCTTCACCGTACACGTTGGCTGCCCTAGTAAAAACAACTGGGAAATCATAAACATCAGAAAATGTATGAAGACTCATATCGGCAGCGGCTCGTGATACAGCATAGGGCGTGCTTGGTTGGTAGTTCCTATGCTCAGGAACCAATCCTTCGCAGCTGCCGTATACTTCAGGTGTAGAGATATGTATGTATTTATCTAAACTATCGAGTTGACGAAGTGCATTGTGTAACTTTATGGTTGACACTGCGTTGGTCATAAACCAATGCTCTGGATATTCCCAGCTTTGTCCCACCATACTTTGCGCTGCAAAGTTATAAACTGTGCCAACATTCTCTTGTTTGATGAGTGCTAATATTTCATCTAATTGATAATTTAGATCGAGTTGCTTAAACGCTAAGTTTTGTGTTTGGTGATCTAGCCACTTATAAGGAAGTAATGCATTCACAGGTTCTTCAGAGCGGCTGATCGCGATTATTTTTTTATCTTGCTTTAGCATGTGCGAGCAAAACGAAGCGCCAGAAAATGAATTACTTCCTATTACAATAATTGGTGAATCAGTCATTCTGTAATTCCTGATATAGAGCTTTCATTAAAATATGCCCGACAATAACTTGGGTATCTTCTGATATCTGCATATCTTGGACTTCGAAATGGAAAACTTGGTCAAGCATCGGCTTAACTTGACCGCCAGAAAACCCTAAAATGCCCACTGTTTTCATGCCAATGTCGAGTGCTTGTTGAGTCGCTCTAATTATATTTTCAGAGTTACCGCTACCAGATAAAACAAGTAAAATATCATTGCTGTTTGCTTTAACTTTTAGCTGATGTGCAAAAATATTTTCATAACCAATGTCATTGCCTAGGCAAGTTAAAACAGAGCTGTTTGCTGGTAATGCTTCAACTTTTAATGCATTACCTTCTGGGCTAATACCAAATGTAAAGTCATTTGCAAGGTGGATTGCATTTGCTGCTGAGCCGCCATTACCACATAAATATAAAGTGCCGTTATTTGCCTTCATAGTAAGTAAGGTATCAACAAGACTCTTAACTTGTTCACTATCTAAATGTTTTAATACATTCGTTAGGGTGTTCACATAGTTTGTTGTCAGGTTTTTCACTGAATCCTTGGCTATAGTGGTTGCAGATTGGTTGTTAGTCATAAAACTTCTCTTTGCATCCATTTAAGGTTGTAAAAATGGTCTTCATCTTTAAGTAAGCCTTGCTTATGAGCCGCGATGATTTCGATGATTGCTGTGTCGACATTTTTATTGGGTGTAAAACCAGTTGCGAGTAATTTATCTGAGTTAATACGATAACAACGAGGGTCATTTGAAGGAGTAACCTCAATCTCACATGCTATTTTAGCCTGTACCATTTTTGCTATATCCATAATCGAGATATTTTCAAACCCTGCATTAAAGACACCAGAGACTTTCTCTGGATTATCCAGCATATAAATATAGAGATCAGTAATATCGTCAATATGAATATTTGGTCTGACTTGATCGCCGCCAAACACTGTGATTTTTCCATCTTTTAGAGCTTGCATTGTCAGCATATTGACAGAAACATCTAAGCGCATTCGTTTAGATAAACCGCATACAGTTGCTGGGCGTAAAATTTGTACCGCCATGTCGTCGGCATAACTAAGAAGTACACGCTCTGCAACCATTTTCGTTTTGTTGTATTCAGAAATAGGCTCAAGCGTTAAGTCTTCAGTTACTTGCTCTTCATCTTTAACGCCGTATACGCTACCCGATGACGCATAAATAAACTGTTTTATTCCACAGCGCTTTGCTTTATCGGCTAAGCGCATAGTTGCTAACGCACTCACTTCCCATGTTAATTTAGGGTTTAAATCACCACAGGGATCGTTTGCGATAGAAGCAAGATGAATAATAGAATCCACACCGTCTAAGTTAATCGTATCAGTGTCGCGTACGTCACCTTTAATGACTGAGAGGTTGTCATGAGAGGGCAAAAAATTACCAAACCATTGGATGTCAAACGCGATTACGCGATGGCCTAAAGCCAGTAGTTTTGGAACCAGTACAGTTCCTTTATAGCCAGTTGCACCGGTAACTAATATTGTTTTTGGATTCATTTAATATTCTCTAATTCTTTGGTAGTCATAAATATAATGTTCAATGACATACAATTATTATGCCTAACTTAAGTAGATTTTTGCTCTACGTGTTTATTTATATCGGTGATGTGAGGGTTTTCCTTTAATGTTTTTATTAAATCATTATAAGAAAAATCAACTTTATTCAAAAAGTGATCATAAACAGCGGTAATTGCTTTGTAATCGTCTGGTTCATCAAGTGTTAGGCGAAAGTGGCTATAATCTTCATGCGCACTGAATGTGTGGGTCGTTATGGTATTAAATTTTGCCATTCCTAACGTCACATGTTCACGATCGGCGGGTGATGTTGCGTTTAGATGGGTATTCTCTAATAAATCGAACGAAAATGCACAGCAGTCAAGCCCTCTAGGGTAACCACTGTGAGGACCTAAGTTAACCATGTCATAGGTTTGAGTCACTTTTTCATTTATCACTTTGTTACATAGCTCTTCATCAATCAATGGGCAGTCGCTGGTTAATCTAACTATGGTTGTTGATGGCTTAGCACCATAGTGCTTGGCAGCTAAATAGTAACGGCCTAGTACATCGTGAGTATCGCCTTGATAGGTTTTGATATTTAACTGTGTACATAAATCTAAGATTGGCTTCTCAGTGCCATCATTGGTTGTTGCGACAATGATTTGATCGTGCCAGTTTGGTAAGCGTTCAAGCATAATTTGTAACACCGATTTACCACACAGCGGTAACATCACTTTAGCAGGCAATCTGGTTGATGTCATACGCGCTTGAATTATTATTAATACATCAGACATGGTCACTGGTAATCGTAATTATTATTGAGATAAATATAGCAAATCATTACACTCTTGCACATAAGTTAAAAGTTAAAATCCTTTCGGATCAATATGGTTTATCAAATTGTAAGCTATTGTAGATAATTAGGTATAAAATTTGCTTTGGTTTAATGATTTTTTACAATGCAATCTAAGGGGCGCAAATGGCGTTTAATTCTGAAATTACCATCGATGGTAGAAAAATTGGGCCAGGTCATCCTGTGTATATTATTGCCGAAATGTCAGCAAACCATGGTCAAAATTTAGAGCAGGCGAAAGCGTTAGTTAGAGCTGCAAAAGAGGCAGGAGCTGATGCGATAAAGTTACAAACTTACCGCGCAGATACTTTAACAATGGATTGTAAATTACCGCATTTTGAAGCAACAGGTCCATGGCAAGGACAATATTTATATGATTTGTACGTAGGGGCATATATGCCATGGGATTTTCACGCCCCTTTAATTCAGCTGGCGCATGAAATCGGTATCACTATTTTTTCTTCACCATTTGATGATTCTGCAGTCGATCTATTGGAATCTTTTGATTCACCTGCATATAAAATAGCTTCGCCAGAGTTGATAGATCATGATCTGATTCGAAAGGTGGCTGCGACTGGAAAGCCGATGATTATGTCAACAGGTGGTGCAACCCTAGCTGAAATAACTGATGCGGTTCAAGTTGCAGAGCAAGCAGGCGTTAAAGAGCTGTGTGTATTAAAATGTACTAGTACTTATCCAGCTCCCGCGGAGTCGATAAATTTAGCCACAATTCCTCATCTAGCGGATAGTTTTAAATGTCCTGTAGGACTTTCTGATCATACTTTAGGGAATGATGTACCCATAGCATCAGTCGCTTTTGGCGCTCATGTTATCGAAAAACACTTTGTATTAAGCAAAGATAATGAAACGGCTGATAGTTTTTTTTCAATGACACCAGATGAACTTAAAGCATTAATACATGGTGTTCGACAAGTCGAAAAAGCTATTGGAACAATACATTATCCCCTTAAACCTTCACCTAATCGCCGTTGCTTATACACGACTAAAGATGTTGCATCAGGAGATGTTTTAACCATTGATAATGTTGCGAACCTTCGACCGGGTGGTGGTGAGTTAGCCCCGAAAGAATTACCGAATGTTATTGGTAGGAAAGCGCGCCTGTTTTTACCTCGTGGTACACAGTTATGTTGGCAGGATATGGAATAATTAGCATGATAAACGAAGAGCTGTTGCAGGGTTTTTTTTGTGATTTTTTAATCGCACGAGGTATTAGTATTTCAAAGCAAAATATTAATAATTTTAATTTTATTGGCTCAGGTAGCATTGATTCATTTGAAATTCTTAGCATGATCATGGAGCTTGAGATGCTTACAAATATTCATCTGAGTCCAGATGAACTTATGGATGAGAATAATGCAACCGTGGGTGGTTTGATTGAAACGCTATTGAGTAAGCAATGAATATTGTAGCTCGAGTTTCTACGTGTTTAGGCATTGGACATTTAATGCGTATAAAATGGCTGTTGCTTGAGTTGCAGTCAAATGCTCAGGCAAGTATAACTTTGGTTTTGGATATTCAAAAAGCTGATGTAGCGCCTTTTATACAAGAACTAGTATGTGATGATATACATTTTGTTGAAACGGCGTCTCAACAAGATATTGCTACTTTATTAAGAGTAATAAAAACCTCAAATGCTGATTTGGTAATACTGGATCATTACGATTTAGACGTTGAATATGAAAAACAAATTTATAGCGAGGGCAATAAATTAGCGGTTTTTGATGACCTTGGCAGAGACCATTATTGTGACTTTTTATTCGATGCTAAGTGGATGGGGGAGCTAACCCAAAAACGTTATGATAAAAAATCACCCGCAAAAACTCGTCATTTTTTAGGGCCGGATTTTTCATTATTAGCTCCCTCTTTTAGCCAAGCTTTGGCTTTGGATACGCACGTTTCGCAAAGTAAAAATAAAACGAATATTTTTTGCTCTTTGGGTGGCGGTGGCGATCTTTGCATTTTTGCATCATTAATTAATTCTGTACCTCATTATCTACATAGTCGGGTCCAGTTTACGATTGTAATTGGTCCGAAAGCAGAAAATAAACAAGCTATAACTCGCCTTGAAGAGAAATTTAAAAACATAACGATTTTATGTTCTCCTTTGTCTCTAGCAAATGAATATCGCAATACTGATCTATTTATTGGAGCATTGGGTACATCATTATATGAACTGGCCGCATTAAAAGTACCTGCAATTACATTTTCTATTGCAGTTAATCAAGAAAATGATATTACCCATTTACAACAGTTAGGACACTTTCTACATTTAGATAAATTTTTAGATTCTCATGCGACCTTGTTGGGTACTCGTTTGGCAGATCTTATTAGTTATTTACCTCGCATTAAAAGACTACGTCATAAAGCTACCGTTACTGTTGATGGCTTAGGTGTAAAGAGAGTTGCTGCAATTTTGCAAGCGCAGCCGTATCACGTCACTGATATAAATGTCCAAGTAGGAGCAGTAAACTACATTGCCCAACTTACAACAGAATATGCAGTACGTGAGGTTGAGGATAGCGATGTAAATAATTACTTAATTGCTAGGAACTTACCAAGTAACTCACAGAAGATGACTGTCAGTAATGATATTCCAAGACTCGATCATTACCTATGGTGGTTTCGAAGTGAAAGGAAATCATACGTTGTTGAACAAAGAGGTATTCCTGCTGTTTATGTATGGCATCAGCATATATCTGAAAAATCGAATGATTATTTATATGGTGGATGGTTTACGGCGTGCAATGATGTGCCTTTTAATTTGGCTATGCTGACCCTTCAATGGCAACTTGAGTTTTGTAAAGCGAGTCATCCCAATGCTATTTGGCTTGCGGTGATCCACAAAGACAACAAATTTGTAAATTTGCTAAATAGCTATATGGGATTTGTGGCAATACCAATACATTCAAAAGAATATAAAGTAACGCAACAGTTATTTCCTTTGGCCGATGAGCAGTTTAATTTTGTAATGTGGGACCCAAATGCACAATAAAAATATATACCAGCTTGTTCAATCACATACGGTTACTCAACCTGAGAAAATTGCGTGTATATATCAACAGACCCAAATTAACTACCAACAACTAATAAATAAGGTTGATTCTTTAGCTGCTGGCCTGACTCAGTTAGGAATTAAGCAAGGACATAAAGTTGCGTTATTTTGTCCAAATAACCTCGAGTTTACATATTGTTTATTAGCTGCGGCTAAACTGGGTATTGCGCTTGCGCCATTACCACTAACTCTTAAAGGACAGGCTTTATCAAAAGCGTTACAAGTAGCTGATTGCGAGTATGCTATAGCATGGATAAGTGTGGCTGAACAACTTGTTAATAATGATGTTTTAGCTACCGACAATATAATTACGATAGGTGGCAATAGTGATAACTTGATTGATTTGGTCAATGTAATGTCTGCATCCACGGCGCAATATGATGAGTTTCCAGTAGAAAATATCAATTTACCTTATATTCTTACCATGACTTCAGGTTCTACTGGTCAACCTAAGCCAATAGTATTTACTCAAGCGACTAAAATTGTTCGCGCATTTGATGCGACGGCTCAGTATTACCAATTAGATAAAAGCGATGTTGTGTTGGTTTCAACACCTTTATATCATTCACTTGCACAGCGCTCTTTACTGATGCCACTAATGTTGGGCGCAAGTGTAGTTATTTTACCCAAGTTTTCAGTTAATGCTTGGCTTGATGCAATCAATACTCATAAAATTAGTTTTTTATTTGCTGTTTCAAGTCAACTAAAGGCCTTGATCCCAGAGTTAGCAAAAGCGCAGTTAACAAGCTTGAAGTGTGTTGTATCATCTTCTGCAACGCTTGAAAGCGACGACAAAAAGTCACTGTTATTAGCCTTGAATTGCCGTTTTCATGAATGTTATGGGGCATCAGAAATGGGGGTGATCAGTGATTTTGATATAACCGAGCCGAATGTACCGATCAATAGTGTAGGTAAGCCTTTACCAAATCTGAAAATAAAAATATGTGATGCTGAACGTAATACTTTGTCTAATGGTAATATCGGTGAAATAGCTTGTCGCTCACCAACTGCGTTTGCACAATATTATAACTTACCAGAGCAAACTGCGCAGAGTTACGACAGTGATGGTTATTTTTTTACTGGTGACCTTGGTTATTTGGATGATGATAATTATCTTTATTATGTTGGTCGAACAAAAGAAGTTATTAAATCGGGCGGGATCAATGTTTACCCGAGCGATATTGAGTTGGTAACTAATTACTTACCTTGGATTGATGAGTGTGCGGCTTTTGGAGTAAGTGATGATAAATTTGGAGAAGTCATTTTATTATCTTTTGTTTGTAATGATACTGCGCCAGTGAATGCAAAAATGCAGTTGCAAATGCATTTATTCAAAGAACTTACTGACTATCAGCAACCGCGAATTTTGTTTGAGATGAAAAGACTGCCAAAAACCGAAATGGGTAAAATCCATAAACCGAGTATCAAGCAGGCATATCTAGAGAGTTGTAATTAAGCGTATTACACGCTTTCCCAGCCAAGTGTTTGTGTCGAACGTTTAGCAGCAGCAAATAACTTTAAGCCATCTGCGGCGTGTTCTAAACCAAATACGTATGGTTGGTTATTTTCTTGCCCTAGTTGAAAACATTGTAAATCTTCAGCGATGTCGCTGTATAAGTTTGCAAATGCTTCTACAAAACCAGTGGGGTGGCCTGGTTTCATGCGGTTATATCTAAATTGGTGGGCGTAGTCGCACTGACCCGCTCGGTCTAATATCTCTCGCCTACCATCATTAAAATTTAGTTCTAACTCATCGGGGTTGAGCTGTAACCATTTAGCACTTCCGGTATCTCCATACACTCTGATCTGTAAACCGTTACGATGACCAATAGCCGTTTTTGACATCCACATGCTGCCTTTGACGCCACTGGCATACTTTACTAGCATTTGTACGTCATCGACTAAATTAGCATATTGAGAGTGGTTACTAAATTCGGCTAATGTGTGAGTTGGTTCCTCACCCAATAAAAAGCTACTTAGGTGATGAAGGTGAACACCTAAATCTAAGCAAATGGTTGGTACTTCAGCATCTCGCAGACGCCACGCCTGCGGTTGTGATGTTTTTCCCGCGATATCGGGGGGGCGGCGAAAGCCTTCTTGCGGCATTTCTAAATGAATTTTTTGAATTGTTCCCAGCTTTCCTGAATTTATTAAATGCTTTAACTCACGTACCATTGCATAGCCACTGTAGTTAAAAGTAACAGCTAAAAATTGTTTCTTTGGATCATAATAAGGGCGAAGAATTGCAATTTCTCGTGGTCCACAAACCATCGCTTTTTCACAGATTACGGGTAATTTTTTTTCGAATAAATACTGTAAAACTTCTAAATGATGCGGTGTTGGAGTGAGCACTACAAAAGCATCAATGTGACCCTTTTCAGCTTCGACCATTTCTTTCCAATCTGCGTAAACACATTCTGCTGGGATCCCCCAATGAATACCTGTAGCTTGATTATTTTCTTGATTACGACAAAAGGCACCGGCAACAACTTGAAATTTATGATCCATGTGAGCTGCGCAAAAGTGTACATAGCCAACAGCTGACGTGTTACCCCCGCCAATAAAAGCAAGTTTGAAAGTCGGGTGAGTTTGTAACATAGTTGCCTCAAGGTTCATTAAATAATATGTTTATATCGTCAAAAAGGTTGAAAACTTTAATTTAAGATTTGCTGTAGAGTGTTCAGTATAAAATGCACTTCTTGCTCTTTCAACGATGGATGAAGAGGAAGGGTGATAGCACCTTGATAATATTTTTCAGCATTAGGGAAATCACCAGCCTTAAAGCCTAGAGCTTGATAGTATGGCTGTAAATGTATTGGAATATAATGAACGTGGCCAATGATCCCTACTGCTCGAAGCTGAGTTACAGCGTTTTTATGACGAGTTGCATCGCTATTATTAAGTTGAATTATGTACAAGTGATAAGCGGAATAACAGGTATCAATTTGTTGCAATGGACGAACCAAATTTAAATTAAGATGTGTATCATATATTTTAGCAAGGTGATGTCGCTGCTTAATAAATTCGTCAACTTTACTTAGTTGGCTAAGCCCTAACGCTGCGTGTAAATCAGTCATTCGATAATTAAAGCCAAGCTCGATTTGCTGATAGTACCAAGGCCCATGGCTTGCATCGGTCATTTCACTTTCATCTGATGTGATCCCATGGCTTCTTAATCTTTTTAAACGCTTTGCTAAATTATCATCATTTGTAACCGCCATACCGCCTTCAGCTGACGTGATGATTTTCACAGGATGAAAGCTGAATACGCAAATATCTGAAAACTCACAATTACCAACAGGCTTATCTAAATATTTAGCACCAATGGCGTGAGAGGCATCTTCGATAATTTTAAAATCATATTTAGTAGCGAGCTGATGAATGGCTTGCATATTACATGATTGACCCGCCAAGTGTACCGGTATTACAACTTTAGGTAAGCAGTTATTTTTTTCTGCTAGGATCAGCTTCTGCTCAAGTTCCTTAATCGACATGTTGCCGGTATCTAAGTCAATATCAACAAAGTCAATCTTAGCACCACAATAAAGTGCGCAATTACTTGATGCTACAAAAGAAATAGGAGATGTCCAGACTATATCGTTTTCTCCAACGCCTAATGCTAGGCATGCGATATGTAACGCCGATGTTGCACTATTTACTGCAATGCCATGCTTTACTTTACAGTAACTAGCAATGCCAGCTTCAAATGCGGGTACTTTAGGACCTTGCGTGAGCCAGTCAGATTGTAAGACATTGAGTACCGCATCAATATCTGCTTGGTCAATAGATTGCTTTCCATATGGGATCATAAAAGTGCCTGAATATTAAAAGCTGCTATTTCTTCTATCGTTAAGAAGTGGGGGTTACTTAAAGAACTATATTCAAATCCGATCTCAACTTTCCTACCGCACTCATTTAATGCATTTGTATCAAAATTATTGCTGCGACTACTAAATTTAATGCCAGGTGCAATCACAAAATGATCATCAAATTCGTAGGTATCAAAACACAAATCAGAAGGGCACATCACCTCATGTAATTTTTCGCCCGGGCGAATACCGATATTTTTTTGTGGCAGGTTTGGTGCCATTGCTGTTGCTAAATCAGTAATACGAATTGATGGGATCTTGGGAACAAAAATTTCTCCCCCTAACATCCTCTCAAAGTTAGTTAAAACGAAATCAACACCTTGCTGAAGGCTGATCCAAAAGCGGGTCATTTCTTCATGGGTGATAGGGATATGGTCGCGGCCTTGATCAATAAACTTTTGGAAAATAGGCACTACTGAACCGCGCGAGCAGACTACATTACCGTAGCGAACAACTGAAAATGTGGTGCGATTACCACCGGCAATATTATTAGCGGCAACAAACAATTTATCGGATGCTAATTTTGTCGCACCATATAAATTAATTGGGTTGGCTGCTTTATCAGTAGAAAGCGCAATGACTTTTTCAACATTATTGTCTAAGGCAGCATCAATGACATTTTCAGCACCATTAATGTTAGTTTTGATGCATTCCATCGGGTTATATTCTGCGGCAGGGACCTGTTTAAGAGCTGCAGCATGAATAACGTAATTTACTCCACGCATTGCACGGCGTAAGCGGTCTTTGTCGCGTACATCACCGATAAAGTAACGCATACATGGTTGATCAAAGTCTTGCTGCATTTCAAATTGTTTTAACTCATCACGAGAGAAAATAATTATTTTTTTTGGCTTGTATCGCTCAAGTAACGTTTTTACGTATTTTTTACCGAATGATCCGGTACCACCGGTAATTAAAATTGTTTTGTTATCGAACATAGTTTTACCCAAGTTATTTATCATTGGCGTAGTTATAGTAAAAAATTAAATACGCAAAAAGTGAAATTTAATACACTGCTCAGTACTTTACCTATTAACAGAGTAGGTTAGCAAGCACGATGCCAAGTTAATTTAATTAAACAATGGTACAAAGTGCAAAATTTGGCAAATTAAGCTATAATTTAACCAATCAGCGTGTCGGAGCCTGTTATGAAAATTCAATCACCAGCAACTAGTTTTTTAAACCAAACACAGCAAACCAGTAACAAGCTTGCAGAGCAACTTGCTACGGGTAAAAAAGTCAACTCTGCGGCAGATGATGCCGCGGCATTGCAAATTATAGATCGGTTAACCTCCCAGCAAGACGGTTACAGCCAAGCGGTGAATAATGCCTATGATGGTATTTCTTATTCGCAAGCGACCGAGTCAAACTTGTCGGGTGTCAACGATGCTGTCTCGCGTATTCGTGAATTATCTATTCAAGCAGGTAATGACGCATTAAATGATAATGACCGTGCTGCTTTGCAAGAAGAAGTGGTGCAATTACAAAGTCAGATTACAGAGACGTTTGAAAATGCCAATTTTGCAGGTAAACCTTTGTTTGATGGTCAGTCGGTGTCGTTTCAAGTTGGTCCAGATGCGAATGCAAATCAAACGGTTACTCCTTCGGATGGTAGTTTTGCATCAGTAATATCAACAATTGATATTTCTACTCAAGCAGGTGCACAAGCTGCAATTGATATTAGTGACCAAGCGGCGGACGAAATTAACGCCCAGCGTGCTGAACTTGGTGCTTTTCAAAATACATTGGCTAGCACTATTAAAGGCCTGGGTACTCAGCAAGAAAATATTGCCGCGAGCCAAAGTCGAATTCAAGATACCGATTATGCTCAGGCGGTTTCACAGCAAGTATCAAATGATATTTTAGCTCAAGCGTCAATAGCACTGCGTGGCCAAGCTAACCAATCGGCTGAATCTATTTTAGGGTTATTATAACGGCTATGATAAAACAGTAATTCTTAAGTATTACTTGCAATTAGCTTAGTGTCTGTTTTTTGGCATCTATGTCAAAAAACTGCCGCTTTGTGCTTGCATCCCTGTCAAACTCGCTTACAATTTAAATTATTAATAGCTTGTAGTAACTGTGGTTCGCTAAATAATGATCTTGATTTTAGACAATAATAATAATCGTGCGATTGGTTTACATGCTGCGCTTACCTTTATTGGTGAGGCAGTGCAACTGCTTGACGATGCAAGCCTTGAACAAGAATGTGAAAAATACCAAAAGCAATCATGTATGGTGATCCTCGGTGCATTGCAAAGCTTAGATCATGAAAGCGTGATCAAGCGCCATCCAACAATACCATTTCTATTAATTGGTGAAACCCTTAAACCACTGTTGAGCATTGCCAATGTAGTTGGCCTTATCTGTGAACCTTTTAACCATGATGTAACGACTCAATTACTGCATGATTGCCAACAGTATCAACGGATGTTACCAAATGAGCATAAACACGCAAAACCGCACAAAACCTTTGATGGCTTAGTTGGTGAAACTGAAGCGGTTAAAGATGTACGCTTTTTAATTGAACAAGTTGCTAAAACGGACGCTAATGTATTAATTTTAGGCGAATCAGGTACTGGTAAAGAAGTGGTTGCTCGTAATGTTCATTTACTATCAAAACGTAATACAGGGCCATTTGTACCCGTTAACTGTGGGGCGATACCTGCGGAGCTGTTAGAAAGTGAGTTATTTGGTCATGAAAAAGGCGCGTTCACTGGTGCTATTTCAGCGCGTAAAGGCCGCTTTGAACTTGCCCAAGGTGGGACGCTTTTTTTAGATGAAATTGGCGATATGCCGCTACAAATGCAAGTAAAGTTATTACGAGTGTTACAAGAGCGCAGCTATGAGCGGGTTGGTGGTACAAAACCAATTCAAGCCGATGTGCGGGTGATTGCTGCAACACACCGTGATCTTGAACAAATGATAGAGCAAGGAAGTTTCCGCGAAGATCTATATTATCGACTCAATGTTTTTCCTATCGAAAACCCATCTCTTGCAGAACGTGCTGATGATATTCCATTATTATTAAAAGAGTTAATGCGCCGTATTAATGAGCAAAGTGGTACTACCGCTAAGTTTACTGAGCGGGCAATTGATAGTTTAAAAGAGCACACATGGCCGGGGAATATTCGCGAGTTAGCGAACTTAGTTGAGCGTATGGTGATCATGTTGCCAGATAAAGTGGTTGATATTCCCGATCTACCAGCAAAATATCGTTATATTGAAGTTGATGCTTATGAACCACAATATCCCGAAGAGCTTATGGAGCGTGATGCTTTCAATGATATTTTCAGTACTGGTTTTAGTGATTACGACGATGAGCCAGAAGTTGAAGCAATTCAGCCATCAGCAGACCTTTTACCCGACGAAGGGATTGAGCTAAAAGATTATTTAGCTGAGCTGGAAATTAGCCTGATCACTCAGGCCTTAGAGCGTTATGATTATGTCGTAGCGCGTGCTGCGGAGATCTTGGGTGTACGCCGCACAACCTTAGTTGAAAAAATGAAAAAATATAACCTATCACGAGATTAACAGCTAAGAGCAGGTTTTAGGTGTCAGGTAGCAGGTTTTAGGCAGAAATTAACCAAGCACGATGGAGATTACACCTGTAGAATGGGTTTCGTCATTACTCGTAGGCGTTAAGCTTGCTGACGCGCACACCGTCTTTAATTCGGGGGGGGGCTGTAGTGAATAAATCACTAAAAACTTTTTGCACAAAGAGAAAACAATGAGGGTAAATGAGAAGAAAAAATGCCACGGGCTTCGAGCAATGAGCTTCGAATACCCTAAAATCTGATACTTTTTTTTACCTCATAAGCGCAGCGCACTCTTAACCTCTTTGTGAATACATTTTAATTGCGCGGGATAAACCCGCGCCTACAAGATTAATTGCGCAAAGAGAAGATTTTCTAGCACCTAGCACCTTTCACCTAGTATTTTTCAATAATCTCAGCTTTACGAAAACAATCATTACTGTGATCATTCACCATACCACAGGCCTGCATATGGGCGTACACTGTGGTTGGACCTAAAAACTTAAATCCCCGTTTTTTTAAATCTTTTGCAAATGCAGTTGAGGCCTCTGTGATTGCAGGGTAGTCACTAAGTTTATCTAACTCATTCACTAACGGCTTACCACCTACAAACTGCCATTGATAGTTACTGAAGCTGCCAAATTCTTGCTGAATTTCAATAAAACGTTTGGCGTTATTTATAGTTGCTACAATTTTTAAACGATTACGTATAATTGTTTCATCAAGCATTAATCGTTCAACATCGTGCTCGTTCATTTGTGCGACTTTTTCTACATCAAAATCCAAAAATGCACGACGATAACCATCACGTTTCTTTAAAATCGTATACCAACTTAATCCTGCTTGTGCTGATTCCAGAGTAATAAATTCAAAAAGTGTTTGGTCATCATATACTGGGATCCCCCATTCATCATCGTGATAGGCAACATAGTCATCTTTACTGGTATCGAGCCAAGGGCAGCGACATAAATTTGTTGAATTCATAGTGTCTCCTTGCTTTGCTTATTTTAGTTTGTCATTTTTTTGTCGCGTTATTTATACGCTAAGCAAATGAAATTAATCAATATAATTGTTGGTACAATTTGTGCATTTAGCTAGTTAGATCCTGTAAACGAGAATGCATTATGGCCTTAGCTAATGTCTTAAAACCACAATTTATCACAGCGACCCAGTATAACCCATGTTTACTGCAAGAAGAGTACATTGGTGAGTTAAGTGAATTACGCCAGCAAGCCAGTTGGTTAAGTCATTTAGTAGATACAATGCCTGCGGGTGTTGTGGTGCTTGATGGTCGCGGTTTGATCGCTAAAGCTAATCAAATTGCAACAGACATGCTAGGGGAGCCACTCGAAGGTGAAAAGTGGTTCAGTGTGATCCAGCGCTCGTTTCGGCCCCAACAAGATGATGGCCATGAAGTATCGCTAAAAGATGGACGCTTAATTAAGTTAGAAATAACGGCATTAGCGCCAGAGCCAGGGCAATTAATCTTAATGACTGACTTAACCGAAACGCGTCGTCTACAAACACGCGTTGCACATATGCAGCGTTTAAGTGCATTGGGTAAAATGGTGGCATCTTTGGCACATCAAGTGCGAACACCACTGTCTGCTGCGATTTTGTATGCCGCTAATTTAGGTTCAAAGCGGTTACCCGAAAGCTCGCGAGGCAATTTTCATACTAAGTTAATGTCGCGTTTAAAAGATCTCGAAACCCAAGTAAACGATATGTTGTTGTTCGCAAAAAGTGGCGATCAGCAAGTTGTTGAACATGTTTCCATGCAGCAATTATTAACTGAAGTGAAAACTGGCGCTGATGCTATGGTCGCACTTAATAATAGTGAACTTCAGGTCAGTTTACCTGAGCCTGATATCGAGATAATGGGCAATAAAACTGCGCTTGCCAGTGCCATTCAAAACCTTATTCACAATAGTATTCAAGTCATTGGCAGTAATGCACTCGTTCAATTAAGTGCGCAGCGGGATGCGAGTGACCCCGAGCTAGTGTGTATTACTGTAAGTGATAATGGCCCTGGGGTCGATTTAAGCTTACTTGATAAATTATTTGAACCATTTTTTACTACCCGAAGCCAAGGCACAGGTTTAGGCTTAGCGGTAGTTAGTTCAGTCGCAAATGCACACCAAGGACGAGTTGCAGTAACGAACAATGCTCAAGGCGGAGCCTGCTTTAGTTTACTGTTACCTATTTGTACAAAGTCAACATCGGCGGAGGCAATATGAACAACACGATTTTAGTGGTTGAAGATGATGCAGGGCTTCGTGAAGCCTTGATTGATACGCTTGAAATGTCTGGAATAGATTGCGTTGCGGCTGACAGTGCCGAGCAAGCTATGGTGCTACTTAAAAAAGACAGCTTTTCGCTGGTCGTGAGCGATGTGCAAATGGGCGCGATGAGTGGTCTTGATTTACTGCGCAGCATAAATCTTAATTACCCTGATCTACCGGTTTTAATGATGACAGCGTATGCGACTATTGATGATGCTGTTGAGGCTATGCGGTTAGGGGCAATTGACTATATGGCCAAACCGTTTGCGCCCGAAGTGCTACTTAATATGGTAAGCCGCTATCTACCTGAGCCAGAAAAAGAAACTGATGGCCCGATTGTCGCCGATCCGAGTAGCATTCAGCTATTAGAACTTGCAAGTCGGGTTGCTAAATCGGATGCCAGTGTGATGGTGCTTGGTCCTAGTGGCTCAGGTAAAGAAGTACTCGCACGCTTTATCCATGATAAATCAGATCGCGCAGAGCAGCCATTCGTCGCAATAAACTGTGCTGCGATCCCTGAAAATATGCTCGAAGCTACATTATTTGGCTACGAGAAAGGCGCGTTTACTGGTGCGATTCAAGCTTGTCCGGGTAAATTTGAGCAAGCACAAGGTGGCACAATTTTACTTGATGAAATCACTGAGATGGATTTAGGCCTACAGGCTAAGTTACTACGTGTATTACAAGAACGCGAAGTTGAACGTTTAGGTGGTCGCAAAACTATTAAGCTAGATGTGCGTATTTTGGCTACCAGTAACCGTGATTTAAAAGAGGCTGTGGCTAAGCACCAGTTTAGAGAAGATTTATATTATCGGTTAAATGTATTTCCGTTGATGTGGCGTCCACTTTGTCAACGTCCAGGCGATATTGTCGTGTTGGCAAAGCATTTAATTGAACGTCATCTCAATAAAAGCAAAGAGCCTATCGCTGTACTTAGCGAACCGGCAGAGAAAAAATTATTAGCTCATACTTGGCCAGGTAATGTGCGTGAACTGGATAATGTGATCCAGCGTGCGTTGATATTACGCCACGGTGATATGATTGACGAAAGTGCTATTTTTATTGAAAATTTAACCCAGACTCCTCTAACTGCGGCTTTATCAGCAAGTTTAGTGCCGGTTAATTCAGCACCAGAAAACACTACTTCGGCGGTTACAAGTTCACCAACTAATGATGCTTATTATGATCTGCAAGCGCCAGCAATAAAAGCGACAGCAGAACGCAATCAGCTGCGTGAAGAATTACCAAGCTTGGATTCGGGAAGTTACAAAGATGAACTTAAAGATAAAGAGCATAGAATTATTTTAGAGACCCTAAATCGTTGTCAAGGCAAGCGTAAAGATGTAGCTGAAACATTAGGGATCAGCCCACGAACATTACGTTATAAATTGGCACAAATGCGTGATTTGGGGATCACCTTACCTGCTTAAGCCTCTATAATTTTTGTTTTCCTTCACTATTTAATTTACGCTCAGCCTTGCTGGGCGTAAACTTGTCAAAACTCTGACAACAAAAACACATCTCAAGCTATTGATATTAATTAATTTATTAGTTGGCATGCTTTGTGCTTTATTAAGTTATTAGTAAACTGCATCGTCAGAGACAATTATGAAAATTCAAAACAGCGCATTATTTCAAGAAATGCAATCTATGGCTCTCGAAGCTGGTCGTAGTAATCAAGTAAACAAATTACCGACGCAGGCGCAGCCTACTTCGAGCGCCCAATTTGGCGATTTGTTAAGTGATGCACTCAATACCGTGAATGGCCTTCAAGCTGATGCAAAACAAAAAGTCGTAGCGGTTGAAATGGGCGACCGAAATGTGTCATTAGCGGATGCGATGATCGCATCACAAAAATCATCGGTTGCCTTTGAAGCCACTGTACAAGTTCGTAACAAACTTGTAGAAGCCTATAAAGAAATCATGAACATGCCTGTTTAACTAGGTAGTGGAGAATTATTGTGGCGCAATCTAATCAATCAACAGATCTTGCTTTGGCCGGCGGCGGTATCGACCAAACTGATAATGACGATCAACAAGAACAAAAGTCAGGCTATTTAAGTGCATTAAACGGCGTTGATGTATTACGTCAGGTCACTTTAATTATTGCATTAGCGATTTGTTTAGCGATCGCTATTTTTGTGATTATTTGGGCACGTCAACCAGATATGCGTCCACTTGGAAAAATGCCAACGGAAGAGCTAATTCAAACGCTCGATTTTTTAGATGCACAAAAAATTGACTATCAACTTGATGGCAATGTGGTTTCTGTTCCTGAAAATGAATATCAAAATATTAAATTGTTAATGACCCGCGAAGGTATTGAGCAAGCGCCGAACTCGGGTACTGATATTATCATGCAAGATATGGGTTTTGGTGTTAGTCAGCGTTTAGAGCGTGAACGTTTAAAGCACGGTCGTGAACAACAACTTGCGCGCACGATCGAGGAACTACAAAATGTCACGCGTGCTAAAGTATTATTGGCAATCCCGAAAGAAAATGTTTTTGCTCGTCGTGAGAAAAAACCATCCGCAACAGTTGTATTAACTTTAAAACGTGGTCGTATGCTCGGTAGTGAAGAAGTGGACGCCATTGTTGATATTATTGGTTCAGCAGTGCAAGGTTTAGAGCCGTCACGAGTAACTGTAACAGACCAAAATGGCCGATTACTTAATTCAGGATCGCAAAGTGCGTTAGCTGCTCGCTCACGTAAAGAATACGATATTGAACGTAAACGTGAACAAGAATATCTAGATAAAATAGATGGTATCTTAATGCCAGTTATTGGCATGGGTAACTACACTGCACAAGTCGATTTAAGTATGGACTTTAGCGCGATTGAAGAAACTCAAAAACGCTACAACCCTGATTTACCAGCGGTACGCAGCGAAACCACTTTTGAAGAAAACAACATCGGCGGGTTAGCTATCGGTATTCCTGGCGCGCTGACAAATCAGCCCCCAGTGGATTCGAATATTCCTGAAGTTGCCGGTCAAGGTGGTGCAGGCTCTGGTTCATCACCCAGTCGCACTCATAAAGAGGCGACACGTAACTATGAACTTGATACTACTATTTCCCATACACGTCAGCAAAGTGGTGTTATTCGTCGAATTAGTGTGTCTGTGGCAGTCGATTATGTGGCAAAAGTGGGTGAAAATGGTGAAACGACTATGGAGCCTCGCTCAGTTGAAGCACTGTCAAATATTCGTCGTTTACTGCAAGGTGGTGTGGGTTTTGACTTACAGCGTGGTGATGCATTAGAAGTAGTGACAGTACCGTTTGTACGTGAACCGATGGACTTAGCTATTGAAGTACCACTGTGGGAACAAAACTGGTTTATGAAAGTTGTGCGTTTAGTGCTTGGCGCATTGGTTATTATAGTGCTAATCATGGCGGTGGTTAAACCTATGCTGAAACGCTTGATTTACCCAGATGATACCCTTGAAGAGTATGATGATGATGCGCTTAGTTCTGGTGTAGATATTGGTGATAACACCCTAGATATGCTAAATAAAGATTTTGATTCTGCTTCGGTTGGCTTCTCAAGTGATGGTACACTACAGTTACCAGACCTACATGGCGATGAAGACTTATTAAAAGCTGTTCGTGCCTTAGTAGCAAATGAGCCAGAACTCTCCTCACAAGTTGTGAAAGCGTGGTTAACTGAAGATGACTGATCAAGAACAAAAACAACTGCCAGCAGCGTTTGATGTTGATAAATTAGACGGTGTAGATAAAGCCGCAATTTTATTGCTAAGCTTATCCGAAGAAGATGCAGCGCAAATATTAAAGCACCTTGAACCTAAACAGGTGCAAAAAGTGGGTATGGCAATGGCGGCGATAGATGATCTATCGCAAGCCAAAATCAGTGCCGTGCACAATTTATTTATAGAACAAATACAAAGCTTTAGTACGATTGGCTTCCAATCAGAAGATTTTATCAAAAAAGCGCTTACTGCGGCACTTGGTGAAGATAAAGCGGCAAGCCTCATAGATCAAATTGTTATGGGATCCGGTGCCAAAGGCCTTGATTCATTGAAATGGATGGACTCAAAGCAAGTTGCCAATATTATTCGCAATGAGCATCCGCAAATTCAAACGATTGTTTTATCTTATTTGGAGCCTGAGCAATCGGCCGAAATTTTAGCGCAGTTTCCTGAAAAAGTGCGCTTAGATTTAACCATGCGTATCGCCAACCTTGAAGAAGTACAACCTGCGGCTTTACAAGAATTGAACGAGATCATGGAAAAACAATTTGCCGGACAAGCTGGTGCGCAAGCTGCGAAAATGGGCGGTTTGAAAGCGGCGGCTGATATTATGAACTACCTCGATACCAATATTGAAGGTCAGTTGATGGATTCAATCCGCGAGCATGACGAAGAGATGTCACAACAAATCCAAGATTTAATGTTCGTATTTGAAAACTTAATGGATGTTGATGATCGTGGTATTCAAGCTATCTTGCGAGAAGTCCAACAAGATGTACTGATGAAAGCCATCAAAGGTACAGATGATGCATTGAAAGAGAAAATCCTCGGCAATATGTCAAAACGGGCTGCAGAGATGCTTGCTGATGATTTAGAAGCAATGGCACCTGTGCGGATCAGCGAAGTTGAAGCCGCGCAAAAAGAGATCTTATCTACGGCACGTCGTCTCGCTGATTCAGGTGAAATTATGCTTGGTGGTGGTGGTGGTGAGGAGTTCTTGTAAACCATGAGCAAACCTACTCAATATCAAGGTCGTCCTTTACGAGCCAGTGAAGCAGTTGATGAATTATTAGAAAACTGGCCAATTCCAGATGTTACGCAAGACACTCGAAAATTCGATGGTCGTTCAACGGCGTTTGGTACACCGCTGGCCGATTTATATCGTAAAGAGCTTGAAGAAAGTGAACAAGCACTAGAGCCCGAAGAGCCTGAGCTGCCTTCGTTAACGATGGCTGAGCTGGAACGAATTCGTCAAGATGCCTACGAAGAAGGCTTAAAACAAGGCCACGAGCAGGGTTATATTGATGGTTTTGAAAAAGGCGTAGGTGAGGGAAAAGAAGCCGGTTATAAAGAAGGCATTGAGCTTGGTAAAACACAAGGTCAAGAAGAAGTAAAACCACTGATTGAAGAACAGCTAACGGGTCTAAAAGCATTGTTGGATAGTTTGTCAGCGCCATTAGCTAAAGTCGATGATGACGCCGAAAAGCAACTTGTACAGTTAACCGTAATGCTAACCGAAGCGTTAGTTTATCAAGAAATTAAAACCTCCCCTGAAATTATTTTGCAAAGTTTAAAGCAGTGTATCGATGCGTTAGCCAATGAGCAGCAAAGTGTGCGTATTCATTTACACCCTGAAGACATTGAACTGGTTAAAAATAGTTATGGCGAAGCTGCACTAGCTGAAAACCATTGGCAGTTAGTTGCAGAGCCGACTTTAGATCGCGGCGGTTGCCAAGTAAAAACACCTCAGTCATCTATTGATATGACTATAAAAACCCGCGTCAAAGAAACGTTGGATAGTTTTTTGCATAGTAGTGGTATCTAACTCCATTTTTGGTTTGCAATGAGTTCTCAACCACGCCCATTAAGTGAACGTTTACAACAGTATCAAAAACATATTCATAGTCCAACGCCTGCTGTTGCGGGAATTTTAACCCGTGTTGTAGGGTTAACATTAGAGGCGAAAGGATTACGCGCGCCAGTTGGCAGCCAATGTAAAATTGAAACCATGCATGGTTTTGTTGATGCTGAAATTGTTGGTTTTAATGACCAGACGCTTTACTTGATGCCAAATGACCATATTTCTGGTGTACTACCTGGTGCGCGAGTTATCCCACAAGTAAATGATACCGGACTGCCTGTTGGTATGTGTTTACTTGGTCGTGTTGTTGATGGCTTAGGGCGTCCGTTGGATGGGCTTGGAGCTATTAAAGCAGAGCATTACTTAAAATTTGCACAAAATTCCATTAACCCATTATCTCGACGACCAATTACGCAGCCGATGGATGTTGGCGTACGCGCTATTAATTCAGTGATAACTGTTGGCCAAGGCCAGCGCATGGGGCTATTTGCAGGCTCAGGCGTGGGTAAGTCGGTATTACTGGGTATGATGACCCGAGGCTCAGAAGCGGATGTAATAGTTGTTGGTTTAGTGGGGGAGCGTGGCCGCGAAGTAAAAGAATTTATCGAAGAAATACTCGGTGTGGAAGGGCGTAAACGTTCTGTCGTAGTTGCCGCGCCCGCTGATGCATCACCATTAATGCGATTAAAAGGCTGTGAAAGTGCGGTAACTATCGCGGAGTACTTTCGCGATCAAGGTTTAAATGTTTTATTGCTACTGGATTCTGTAACGCGTTATGCCATGGCGCAGCGCGAAATAGCGCTTGCGGTTGGTGAACCACCAGCGACTAAAGGTTATCCGCCTTCAGTGTTTGCAAAGCTACCCGCGCTGGTGGAACGTGCTGGTAATGGCGGCGAAGGGCAAGGCTCTATCACAGCGTTTTTTACTGTACTGAGTGAAGGGGATGATATGCAAGATCCGATTGCTGATGCGGCGCGAGCCATTTTAGACGGTCATATCGTGTTATCCAGAGAGCTCGCTGACAGTGGTCATTATCCTGCTATTGATATAGAAAAATCGATTTCACGGGTGATGCCACAAGTTGTCTCAGAAGCACATATGCAACAAGCGCGAGTGTTAAAACAAGTGTATTCAATGTTCCAGCAAAATAAAGATATGATTACTTTAGGTGCTTATCAAAAAGGCACCGACCAAATGCTTGATCAGGCCATTAATATGATGCCAAGAGTGAATGCATTTTTACAACAAGGCATGAAGGATGTGATCAGCTATGACGATGGCCTACAAGGGCTTGCGCAATTATTAGGACAAGCATAATGGCAACCAATAAGCTCAGTTTATTGCTGAAAATAGAAAATGATAAAGAAGAAGCTTTACGGATAAATTATTTACAAGCGCAGCAAAACTTGCAAGGCAATCAACAAAAATTGCAAGGCTTGAATAACTTTCGCTTAGAATATACTCAGCAATTACATGTAAAAGGAAAGTCCGGTTTAAGTAGCGCCGGGTTTAGTCAATATCATGCTTTCATTGCCAAAATCGAAGAAGCCATTCGTCAACAAGCGAATACTGTCAGTACCGCTAAACAAGTTGTCTCACAACGCCAAAGTTTATGGCTTAAACAGCAGATTAAGGCTAAAGCGGTTGCTAAGTTAATAGAAAAACAGCAACTTAAAGCGAATGTGATCGCACAAAAAAATGAACAAAAAATGCTTGATGAATTTTCCGCAAATCAATTTTACCAAAGACGTCGCGTTTTATAGTCTATTGCCCAAAAAAGGGTTATTTATTAATTCAAATCAGCTTAGGCATATTATTTGCTTGTTTAATGTAATAAGTATTTATTCTGGCAAACTGCGGCGGCAAATTGCCACTTTTAATCTAGGTGAATTATGGCTATTAGTGATCTTTCAGTGTTTATCTCAACTGAGCAGGATGTTCAGTTAAATAAAAAAGACAGTGCCAAAGGTGGTGCAGCAGCAGATAAAGAAAGTACTGATAGTGACTTTTTTAGCCAATTACAAAGTGCCAACAATGCTGCGGAAACATCTACCAAGGTTAATTCAACGGGTGCTGAGCCACGTTCAGCTGAAGCCGTAATTGTTGCTGAAAAAGCACAAGAAACGTCTGTTGACAACAGTGATGAAAATGCGATGTCTGGTGATGCAATGCTTGCGCAAATAACGGCGGCTAATAACATGGACACTCGGGTAAATAATACGCCAACTATTGAAAATTCCTCATTACTTTCAAAGTTGGGGAAATACAGCGAGGAAAAAATAGACCCTAAGCTTGTTAAAGTCACTGGAGCCCGTCCAATTGATGATGTTACGCCTATTATTGATACAGAGACTCCTGCTACTGATGATCCGATTGCACAATTAGTCGATAAACAGCTAAAACCATCGTTACTTACAGAAAAAACGCTGCTGGCAGAGGCAATTGATAAACAACTTCAGCTAAAGGGGAACACTCCGCCTGATGATGCAGTTACTCCTATTATTGATGATATTCAAGTCGCAAAAGAGACATCGCAAAATAAAGCGATGGCAATGCAGCCAACAATCCAACAAGCGGTTGCTACTACAACTGCTTTAAAAAGCGGGCAAGTTGACAATGACGCAGCTCAAATAATTGCTGCTGCAAATACAAGCCAAGGTAAACCACAAGACAGTGAAGTATTAGCTAAAGGTTCCGACGCTATGCTTGCTCAGCAAGGAAAACCTCAACAGAGCGCAGCACTAACTGCAGATGCAGCAGTTACTAACGTTACTGCTAACGCTAAACAAGCAATCAAAAGTGCCACTGAAGTAGCAATGGACGCTGAAGCGGTTAAAGGTGTTGCTTCAAGCTCTCAAACTGATGTATCAGAAAAAGCAGCTGAACAGTCAAAGCGTAATAATAGTGCTGTATTAGAGCAAATCAGCAAGGTATTACTTAACTCAACGACAACTGTGCAAAAAAATGAAAATCCACTGTTGGCGAGCTTAACACCGGAGCAGCAAAAACAGCTACAAACTCAGGTTGATGTCATTCGTCAGCAAGATCCATCACCGGCTAACATAACTGACTTAAAAAAAATGCTGGGTGAATTTGTAGCGCTTAATAGTAAAGAAGTTGCAAAACCTACCACGGCAGTTGCGACAATGAACACCGCAGAGCTAACTCAACTAAGTAAAGATATTTCGCTGTTAAGCTCTGTGCAAAAGCAGGCATTAAGCCAGCGATTACAAAATTTTGTGAGCAATGAGCAGCCCAAAGGGGCTTTATTAACTCAGATAAATAAGGCGATTACTGAATTAGCCCAGCCAGAGAGTACCGAAAAAAGGACTGAGTCAAAAGCTCAATTGACGGTTCAGTCAATGGCAGATAATTTAGCAAGCACTACAACTACCAATAGCAGCACCGCTAAATCAGATACAAATAAAGTATCTGCGCCACAAGATGCACTTATAAAGGCTGCAAGCAAAGAGCAAGAAGTGAAACTGGCAGTACAAGATAATGTTCTAAAAAGCGAGCAATTTGCTGAAAATATTAAAGCAGAGCAAAACCCTGTGCGCGACAACACATTGGCACGTGTAAATCAATTGTTTGGCCAGCTCACCGGATTAACCACTGCAGTTACAACAGCCACGGCTGTAGAAGGGAGTGAGCAAAGTTATCAACAAGCCTTGGCTGATATGCAAGTAATGCATGCTCAGCAAGCGAGTCCTACATCACAGACAAGACAAATAAATATTGATCCAACTACGTTACAAGCGTTGAATATCATGAAAAGTGATGCTGCCAAGTTACTGCAAGAACGAGTGAGTGCATTGTTAAGCATTAATAATAAAGAAGCTGAAATACGTCTTGATCCGCCAGAAATGGGCAGTATGCAAATTCGTATTCGTAGCGATGCAGAACAAGCTCACATTAACTTTGTGGTGCAAAATCAGCAAGCCAAAGAAGCCCTTGAGCAATCAATGCCGAGATTACGGGAAATGTTAGCGCAGCAGGGAATTGAACTGGGTGAAAGCAGTATCCAGCAGGGGAATAGTCAAAGTGATACTGGTGGTGACGGACAACAAAATGGTCGTGGTCAACAGGCAAATCAGCAACAAAATGAAGAGGAAACTGCATTAACTCAGCAACCAATTCGCGGCTCTGGGCAACAATCTTCATCATCAATAGATTACTATGCCTAACACCTGCTATTATATAAGGTATAAGACTATAAAAATAAATAACTTGATGGTGCGCGGTGACACTCGTAATATCGCTATTATCAAGGCATAAAGGAAAGCGGCATGGCTGAAGAAGCAAATTTAGAAATTGAAGATGGCAGTAAAAGTAAAAAAAAGCTGATTATAATTATTATTGCTGCGGTATTGGTAATTGGTGGTGCCGCTGGCTTTTTCTTGATGTCAGGCTCAGACGCTGCTCCTGAAACACTTGCAGACGAATCGGTTGCACCTGCAACTGAAACTGCAGAGGTAAGTGGCAGTGGTGCAAAGGTTGGCAGTGCTTTATATGTTGCGATGCCTCGACCTTTTATTTTTAACGTACCAGGTGCAAGTCGTGACCGTATTGTGCAAATAAAAGTGCAATTATTAGTGCGCGGTGATGTGAATGAAGAAACGGCCAAAAAGCATATTCCACTAATTGAAGGTACATTGCTTGGTGTGTTTTCAACCACCACCGCAGATGAACTGGGCACTAGCGAAGGAAAAGAAACCCTGCGAGTAGCAGCGCTTGATAAAGTACAAGCGGCGTTAATGGACGTAGAGGGAAGTAAAGTAATCGAGCGGGTGTTGTTTACCGGCTTTGTAATGCAATAAGGGGTCAGCGTGAGCGATTTATTATCCCAAGATGAAATCGATGCCCTGTTGCATGGTGTCGATGAAGTCGAAGAGGAGGATCTACAGGACGGTGATGATGGCAGCGGTAATACGCTACAATACGATTTTTCTTCACAAGATCGTATTGTTCGTGGTCGCATGCCGACTCTGGAGATTGTGAACGAACGATTTGCTCGACACATGCGAATTAGCTTGTTTAATATGATGCGCCGCACTGCTGAGGTTTCTATCAATGGCGTACAAATGATAAAGTTTGGTGAATATATCCACACTTTATTTGTTCCTACCAGTCTTAACATGGTGCGCTTTCGTCCTCTTAAAGGTACTGGATTAATCACCATGGAAGCACGGTTAGTGTTTATCTTGGTTGATAACTTTTTTGGTGGCGATGGTCGCTATCATGCGAAAATAGAAGGTCGTGAATTTACGCCTACTGAGCGCCGTATTGTACAAATGCTATTAAAAATAATCTTTGAAGATTACAAAGAAGCATGGGCGCCGGTAATGGACGTGTCTTTTGAATATCTTGATTCAGAAGTTAATCCAGCAATGGCGAATATCGTCAGCCCCACCGAAGTAGTAGTGATCAGTTCATTCCATATTGAGCTGGATGGCGGTGGCGGAGATTTCCATATCGCATTGCCGTATTCAATGCTTGAACCTATTCGTGAATTACTCGATGCTGGTGTGCAATCAGATACTGAAGATACCGATTTACGTTGGAGCAAAGCCTTACGTGATGAAATTATGGATGTTGAAGTTGAAATATCAACACAACTGCTTGAAGTTGATTTAACCTTAGCGCAAATTATGGAGCTTAAGGCTGGGGATATTATTCCTGTTGAAATGCCAGAGCACATAACGGTGTTTGTCGAAGAGCTGCCGACCTTTAGGGCGAAAATGGGTCGTTCTCGTGATAACGTTGCGCTGCAAATTAGTGAAAAAATTAGACGTCCTGAATCAGTCAAATCAGAGTTGCATGTCTTTACAAAAGGTGGCAAAAAGCTTGATTCAGATGCGGAATTAGCAGAACTAGAAGATGATCTACACCTTTCAGAAGGCGTAGATTTAGACTGGTAAGAGAATTAAAAGGTTTAATAGTATGAGTGATGACCAAGATACAATGGACGAATGGGCGGCTGCTTTAGCCGAAGCCGAAGGAACCGACAGTTCTGACGGTGCCAAAGTAACTGAACTTGACGAGTTAAGTGATACTAGACATGAAATGAGTGGCGAAGAAAAACGCAAACTCGATACAATTTTAGATATCCCGGTAACTATTTCGATGGAAGTTGGGCGTTCAAAAATCAATATTCGTAACTTACTTCAGCTTAACCAAGGTTCAGTTGTTGAACTTGATCGTGTTGCCGGTGAACCACTGGATGTATTAGTTAATGGTACATTGATAGCGCACGGTGAAGTCGTCGTAGTTAATGATAAATTTGGTATCCGCCTCACTGACGTGATCAGCCAAGTTGAACGGATCAAAAAGCTGCGATGAGCAGTTGGCTTTTTTTATCGACTGCAGCAAGCTCAGCACTGCCCGCAGCGACACCTATGGGCGACTTACTCTCAATGGTAATGTCTTTAATCATGGTGCTAGTACTGATTGTGGTACTGGCATTTTTGGTTAAAAAACTAAACCCCAATTTAGCAAATACCGACGAATTTAAAGTGGTGCGTAGTTTACCATTAAGTGCGCGAGAGCGATTAATGGTCGTCGAAATTGATAATTGTCAGCATTTATTAGGTGTAACGCCGCATAGTATTAACTACCTGCATAAATTAGAAACCCCGTTAACAGAAAAAGAGTTGCCAGCCCTAGCACAACGTTTTGGCAAGCTATTAAACCCACAAACTAACCACATTAAAAAGAATTAATAATATGACTAAGTGGCTGCTTATACTTTTTGCATTCGTTTTTATTCCCTCAGTTAACGCCGAAGGCATTGAAGCGTTAAGTATTACGACTAATCCAGATGGCTCGCAAGATTATTCTGTAACCTTGCAAGTTCTGGCTATTATGACCGCGCTGAGCTTTATACCCGCTGCGGTGATCATGATGACCTCATTTACTCGCATTATTGTAGTACTGGCTATTTTGCGCCAAGCAATTGGTTTGCAACAAACACCATCAAATCAAATACTGTTAGGTATGTCGCTATTTCTAAGTATTTTTATAATGACGCCGGTTTATCAAAAAGTGAATCAGCAAGCCATTGAGCCATATTTAAATGAGCAGGTGACCTCGATTCAAGCGCTTGAACTAGCTAAAGAGCCGATGAAGGAATTCATGCTCTCACAGGTGCGCATAAAAGATTTAGAAACCTTCGCTAAAATTGCTGGGTATGACAAGTTAGACTCACCTGAAGCGACGCCATTAATTGTATTGATCCCCGCATTTATAACCAGTGAATTACAAACCGCATTTATTATTGGTTTTATGTTTTTTATTCCATTTTTGATAGTCGATTTAGTCGTTGCGTCAGTTTTAATGGCCATGGGTATGATGATGCTCTCGCCGATGATTGTGTCTATGCCGTTTAAAATTATGTTGTTTGTACTTGTCGATGGCTGGAGTTTAGTAATGGGCACTTTAGCGAAGAGTTTTGGCTTAGGTACTTGATATGGCAATACAATACTTTGCCTACAAAGGTTAGGAGGGGACCATGGAACCGGAAATTTTTGTTGACATACTCAGCGATTCTTTGTTTTTAGTTATTAAGTTAGTCTCCGCAATTGTGGTACCAGGTTTATTAGTGGGTTTAGTGGTTGCCGTTTTTCAAGCTGCTACATCAATCAATGAACAAACATTAAGCTTTTTGCCGCGCTTATTAATTACCATCAGTGCGTTAATTGCTGGAGGGCATTGGTTAACGCAAGAGTTAATGGATTTTTTCACTCGTTTAGTGCTTATCATCCCAGAGATAGCAGGCTAGTATGGAGTTTCCTTTTTCAGTCATTATTCAGTGGCTGAGTGACTTTTTGTTACCACTAGTACGGATCAGCTCGATGATTATGATCATGGCGGGGCTGGGTGCTAAAAATGTGCCTACGCGGATCAAGATGGGTCTAGCGGTAATGATTACCTTTTTAGTTGTACCAGTACTTCCGCCTGCGACATTTAATAACTTATTCTCTTTTGAGATGATCTTGGTAGTTATTCAACAAATGTTAATCGGTGTTGCGATAGGTTTTGCTTCTGTATTGATGTTGAATACTTTTGTGTTAGCAGGGCAAATATTAGCAATGCAAACTGGTCTTGGTTTCGCCTCAGTTGTTGATCCCTCTAATGGTATGAGTGTGCCTGCTGTTGGGCAGTTTTATTTGATTCTAGCCACGCTATTATTCTTTGTATTTAATGGCCATTTAATGATGATCCAAATGGTAGTGCATAGCTTTGAAGTGCTGCCAATCGACGGTAATTGGTGGGCGGTTGATCATTATTGGGACATAGTGACGTGGGGCGGCTGGATGTTTACTACCGCCTTGGTGCTATCTTTGGCGCCTTTAACAGCTATGCTGGTGATTAATATGTCGTTTGGTGTGATGACCCGTGCAGCACCGCAGTTAAACATTTTTTCAATCGGTTTTCCGTTTACCTTGGTTGCAGGTTTAGTCATTATTTGGGCAACCTTAGGTAACTTTGTTACTCAATTTGAATTTCAATGGTTAAAAATGATTGAGTTAATGTGTACTTTAGTTGGTTGTTCCCCATAGGAGAGAGTGATGGCTGAAGATTCAGGTCAAGAAAAAACCGAAGAACCCACGGGGAAAAAAGTAAGCGACGCGAAAAAGAAAGGCCAAGTTGCGCGCTCAAAAGAGCTTGGCACCATGTTTGTACTTATTTTTTCAGCCATTTCATTACTTATGTACGGACCTGAGATTGGCAAGGGACTGTATAATATAATGGGTCGCATGCTCAGCTTGAACCGTAATGAAACGTACGATACCACTAAAATGTTTTCAGTGTGGGGAGCGGTGGCCGATGCGCTAGTGTTTCCGATGGCGATGTTTGTGTTTATTATTGTGCTGGCGGGTATCATAGGTAATACCTTGTTAGGTGGTTTTAACTTTAGTTGGGAGGCGGCAGCACCTAAAGCCAGTAAAATGTCACCAGCAAAAGGTATAAAGCGGATGTTAGGTCCACAAGCGGGCGTCGAGTTGGTGAAATCGATTTTAAAGTTTGTGGTAGTAGCTGGCTTTGCTATCTTTTTGATCAACACCTTCTTTGATGAAATTCTTCATCTGAGTATTGAAAGTGCGCCGGGCAATATCATTCATGCCTTAGAGATACTCGCATGGATGTTTTTAGGACTGACCTGCACCTTAACCATTATTGCTGCGATTGATGCGCCATATCAAAGTCATAAACATCACAAAGAATTAAAAATGACTCTACAAGAAGTCAAAGATGAATATAAAAATTCTGAAGGAGATCCGCAAATTAAAGCACGTATAAGACAAACGCAAAGACAAATGTCGCAGCGACGCATGATGCAGGATGTGCCAGATGCCGATGTAGTTGTTACCAACCCTACCCATTACTCTGTGGCATTAAAGTACGACACAGAGCGCGCTGGCGCGCCGATAGTCGTTGCCAAAGGTGTTGATGAGATGGCGATGCAAATTAGGAAAATAGCCATTGGTAACGAGGTACCCATCCTTGAATCCCCCATGCTAACTCGAGCACTGTATCATACTGCCGAAGTAGGAGAGCAAATCCCTGACCAACTATTTACTGCAGTCGCACAAGTTTTAGCTTATGTATTTCAGCTTAAACGCTTTCAAAAAGGCCGTGGTAAACGCCCTACAAAATTGAATAAAACACTCCCAATTCCAGATGCCTATAAGTATTGATTTGAATAATCAGTATTCTTTTAAGCTAGTAATTAATAACTTGGAATAGTTATTGCAAATTCCGTTTAGTGTCAATTTTTTGAAATTGTAGAATTATGGAATTTAAAGCTGTATTACAACAACTTAATAAAGATAAAAAAGAGTATTTAAAAGGTGTTGGTACACCTTTGCTGGTGCTCGCTGCGTTGGGTATGGTGATTTTACCGTTACCGCCATTTTTACTCGACATTCTTTTCTCGTTTAATATAGCTTTAGCATTAGTGGTGTTGTTAGTGACAGTTTACACCATGAAGCCTGTTGAATTTGGTATGTTTCCAGCAGTGCTATTGATCGCAACGATTATGCGTTTGGCACTAAATGTTGCCAGTACCCGGGTGGTGCTGCTTGAAGGTCATAACGGTGGTGATGCCGCAGGTAAAGTAATTGAAGCTTTTGGTTCAGTGGTAATTGGTGGCAACTACGCGGTTGGTTTAGTGGTGTTTTTGATTTTGATTATCATCAACTTTGTGGTAATCACCAAAGGTGCAGGCAGGATCTCTGAAGTATCGGCACGCTTTACCTTAGATGCGATGCCAGGCAAACAAATGGCCATTGATGCTGACTTGAATGCGGGTTTTATTAGTGCAGAGCAAGCACGAGATCGCCGTGAAGAAGTCACCCGTGAAGCGGACTTTTATGGCTCTATGGATGGTGCGAGCAAGTTTGTAAAAGGTGATGCGATTGCTGGTATTGTAATACTGATCATCAATATTGTTGGCGGCTTGTTTGTTGGTATGATCCAGCATGATTTAAGCTTTGGCAACGCCATGGAAGTGTATACCTTGCTGACCATTGGTGATGGCTTAGTTGCACAATTACCATCATTACTGTTATCAATTGGCACTGCAATTGTTGTTACTCGTCAAAATGAATCGCTCAACATGGGCGATCAATTTAAGAAACAACTCGGTAACGAGAAATCATTATTTATCGCCTCGGGTATTTTAATCGTGATGGGTTTAGTACCGGGTATGCCACATTTTGCCTTTTTAAGTCTTGGTGCATTACTTGGTTACTTAGCGTATTACACCCAGCAAAATAAGCTAAAAGAAGCAGCAGCAAAAGAAGCAGAAGCTACCAATGGTGGTGCAACAGGCACTGGTGTTGCTAACAAGCAAGAGCAAAAAGAGCTAGGTTGGGATGATGTACAACAAGTTGATGTAATTGGCCTTGAAGTTGGCTATCGCTTAATTCCATTAGTTGATCAATCACAAGGTGGCGAACTATTAAACCGGATCAAAGGGGTACGTAAAAAGTTATCTCAAGAACTTGGTTTTTTAATTCCACCGGTGCATATTCGCGATAACTTAGAGTTAGACCCAAATGCATACAGAATTACCATGATGGGTGTTTCAAGTGGTGAGGGGGAGCTTAAGCACGGTGATGAGTTGGCTATTAATCCTGGCCAAGTATTTGGTCCAATAAAAGGCATTGCTACTAAAGATCCGGCCTTTGGTCTAGACGCTATTTGGATCAAACCAGATCAAAAAGATGAAGCACAATCACTCGGTTATACCGTGGTTGATGCAGCAACAGTGGTAGCAACGCATATTAGTCAGTTACTAACTAACAGCGCGGCCTTGTTACTCGGCCACGAGGAAGTGCAAAATCTATTAGATATGCTGGCAAAAAGTCATCCTCGTTTAGTTGAAGGGCTAGTGCCAGATATTTTACCACTAACAGCAATTGTTAAAGTATTACAAAATTTATTAAATGAAGGCGTTGCTATTCGCGATATGCGTTCAATTGTACAAACCCTTGTTGAGTATGGCCCTCGAAGCCAAGATCCTGATGTATTAACCGCAGCAGTGCGAATTTCACTGCGCAGATTAATTGTTCAAGACGCGGTTGGAATGTCATCAGAAATCCCTGTCATAACCTTGGCGCCTGAGTTGGAACAGATGTTGCATCAGTCACTACAAAATGCAGGCGACGAAGGTGCCGGAATAGAGCCAGGACTTGCAGAGCGACTTCAACAATCATTAAATGAAGCGCATCAAAATCAAGAAATGGCCGGTGAACCTTCGATATTGCTAACGTCAGGAATGTTACGCACTGTGTTATCTCGTTTTGTTAAGTACACCATTCCAGGATTGCGAGTGATGTCTTATCAAGAGGTACCAGACGAAAGACAGATCAAGATTGTCAGCTCAGTAGGCCAATAATCGGATTTTAAAGGGGTTGAACCATGAAAATAAAACGTTTTTATGCTAAAGATATGCGCACCGCACTGAAAGAAGTTAAAGATGAACTCGGTGTAGATGCTGTAATCATGTCAAATAAAAAATTAGCCAATGGGGTAGAGATTGTTGCCGCCGTTGATTATGAAAAAGCAGCCCCGAAAGCACCTGCACAAGCACATGTTGCTACGGCACAAGCACAAACAAATGCTAACTTTGTTAAACCTGCGCCACAACGTACACAGCCTGAGCCGCAAGCTGCGGTAGCTGATAGCTTACAAGCATTATTAGAGCGCCAATCACCGCGTCCACGCTCACCTGAGCTTGCGTCGATGTTTAGCCAGTCAGGGATTGATACATCAACTCAGTATCAACCACAGCAACAACATCAAGCACAGCAAACTCGCCATGAACCACAAGCACATAATGATTTTGCTCGTCGCGATACTGCGCCGCGTCCACAAACGCAAGCACATAGCTTAGGTTTTGATGATGATCTAGAAAGTGGTTTTGATGATTTAGATACTCCGATGCCAACAAAAAGTGCAGCCAAAACAGATGAAATCACCGCTATGCGTGATGAAATGGCAGCGATGCGTCAATTACTTGAGTATCAAGTATCTGGATTGATGCAACAAGATTTAGCGCGTCGCGACCCTACTCGCGCATGCATGATCGATCGTTTAGTCGGAATGGGTATTGACAGTGAAGTTGCAGAGCAAATGGCTTGTTTTATTCCCGATGATGTGTCACGTCAGCAAGCATGGCAAGCGCTATTGCAAATGGTTGAAAACCAAATGCATACTACAAATAATGAAATACTACGCCAAGGCGGCGTATATGCTCTTGTTGGACCTACTGGGGTTGGTAAAACTACAACCGTGGCAAAACTTGCAGCCCTTGGCGCACAAAAATATGGCGCAGATAAAGTTGCGCTTATTACCACTGATACTTACCGTATTGGCGCTTATGAACAGCTTGCTACTTATGGCCGAATCATCGGTTGTGGTGTAAAACAAGTTAAAGATGCCAATGAATTAGCAGAAGTTTTATATCATTTACGAAATAAGCGTCTAGTATTAATAGATACAGCGGGAATGAGCCAACGTGATTTACGTTTAACTGAGCAGTTAAATACACTAATGCGTAATCAACGTGTCGATATTCGCAATTATTTAGTGCTCAGTGCGACCGCACAAATTAATGTTTTACAAGAAACCGTAAGACACTTTAAGAAGGTACAATTAAGTGGCTGTATTTTCACTAAATTAGACGAATCATTAAGTTTAGGTGAGATTATTAGTATAGCGATTCAAAATCGCCTTCCAATAGGGTATCTTACTAACGGTCAGCGCGTTCCAGAGGACATTCGGGTCGCCAATGCAGAGAAATTAGTAAAAAAAGCAGAACAATTGTATTTAAAAAGAACAAAAGCACAACATTCACGACGCCAAGCAGTAGCGTCAAGCACAGTAGGGATGTATGATTAACACAGTATTAGATCAAGCAAGTGGCCTGCGTAAAATGAGTCAAAACAATAATAACGGCGTTAAAGTTATCGCTGTAACAGGTGGCAAAGGTGGCGTAGGGAAAACTAACGTCTCACTTAACACTGCGATTGCGTTGGGTCAGCTCGGAAACCGAGTGTTAGTACTGGATGCCGATTTGGGTTTAGCAAATTGTGATGTGATGTTAGGACTTAGGGTAGAGCGTAATCTATCTCATGTACTATCAGGTGAATGCGAGCTCGATGAAATTTTAGTTGAAGGGCCTGCAGGAATTAAAATAGTACCAGCGACGTCAGGCTCGCAAAGTATGGTGGAACTTTCACCATCAGAACATGCTGGGTTAATTCGCGCTTTTAGTGAATTAAATACCGAATTTGATATATTAATTGTTGATACTGCTGCTGGTATCTCTGACATGGTATTAAGTTTTTCGCGCGCAGCGCAAGATGTCATGGTAGTAGTATGTGATGAACCGAGCTCAATAACTGATGCTTATGCATTAATCAAAGTATTGAGTCGTGAGCACGGTGTGTATAAATTTAAAATCGTTGCTAATATGGTGCGCAGCATGCGTGAAGGCCAGGAACTATTTGCTAAGCTCTCAAAAGTAACGGATCGCTTTTTGGATGTCTCAATGGAATTGGTAGCAACAGTCCCGTATGATGAAAATATGCGTAAAGCAACTCGTCGTCAGAAAGTGATTGTTGATTTATTTCCAAGTTCCCCAGCAGCAATAGCATTTAAAACATTAGCGACAAAAGCAGTTAAATGGCCTATACCTAATCAACCATCTGGTCATTTAGAATTTTTCATAGAAAAATTAGTAAACGGCTAACTATGACGGCATCGGTGAATAAAGCGATGGGATATCAATCGACACAAAATTTAAATGTGATTGTTGAGCGACATGCTTCCTTAGTCAAAAAAGTGGCTTGTCATTTAATCGCTCGTTTACCCGCGAGTGTGCAACTCGATGATTTGATTCAATCGGGGATGATAGGGTTAATTGAAGCATCAAAGAACTTTGATGCGACTAAAGGTGCAAGCTTTGAAACCTTTGCAGGCATTCGTATCCGTGGTGCGATGCTGGATGAAATGCGCCGAGGTGATTGGGCTCCACGCTCAGTGCACCGTAATAGCCGCAGAGTCGCTGAAGCGATTAGTGAGCTAGAAAGCAGCCTGAATCGAGAACCTAAAGACAGTGAAGTTGCTGAAAAACTTGATATTACGCTAGATGAGTACCATCATATTCTTAGTGATGTAAATTCAAGTAAAGTGTTAGGTATAGAAGACTTAGGGGTAGATGAAGATGTTATCACACCAGTGGGACATGATTTAGCACTGGACAAGCCCTTTAATAACGTTAAAAATGAACGCTTTAATCAATCATTATTAACAGCTATACAATCTTTACCTGAACGAGATGGGTTAGTATTGTCGCTGTATTATAACGATGAAATGAATTTAAAAGAGATTGGACATATACTCGATGTAAGTGAATCGCGTGTGAGTCAGATACATGGTCAGGCGATGATTAAGCTCAAAGCAAAAATCAATGACTGGATTAATTAGTAGTAAGTAAATATAGGTTCAGACCTCACCGGAGGATGTTTTGGATAAAAACATGAAAATTCTTGTTGTTGATGATTTTTCGACGATGAGACGTATTATCAAAAATCTGTTAAGAGATTTGGGTTTTACAAATGTACAAGAAGCTGACGATGGCTCAACAGCTTTACCGATGTTGCAGAATCAAGAATTTGATTTTGTAGTTACAGATTGGAACATGCCTGGCATGCAAGGAATCGATCTCTTGCGCGCTATTAGGGCCGATGACAGCCTGAAACACATTCCTGTTTTAATGGTAACAGCAGAAGCTAAAAAAGAACAAATTGTTGCTGCTGCACAAGCTGGTGTTAACGGTTATATCGTTAAACCATTTACAGCTGCAACACTGAAAACCAAATTGGAAAAAGTGTTTGAGCGTTTAGGTTAAATAAATAGGAGAGGCTTATGTCAGCACCTGCTGCGCCTCAGATCAGTTTAGAACAAGCCCGTCAGCTTGTGGTTTACCTTGAAAACGGTGAACAAGATAAAGCTGATCAGTTAATTATTGATGCGGCGTCAAAAGAGCAATCAGAATTATTTGCCGAAGTAGGCAAACTTACGCGTCAGCTTCATGATGCGTTGAAAAATTTTGAGCTTGATACACGTTTAGCTGATTTGACCAAAGATGCACTACCCGACGCGAAGCAGCGTCTTAACTATGTTATGGAAATGACCGAAAACGCTGCTAATAAAACCATGGATGCTGTAGAAGCAAGTTTACCCATTGCCCAACAGCTTGCTGATGACATTTCAGACATTAAACCCACTTGGGATCGTTTAATGAACCGTGAAATTGAGCTAGGTGAATTTAAAACACTTTGCCATAGCTTAGATAAGTTCATGAATAGCTCGCAAACTAAAACGGATGAGTTGCAAGGACTCATGACCAATGTGTTAATGGCACAAGATTTTCAAGATTTAACCGGTCAAGTGATCCGTCGGGTTATCGAGCTTGTTAGAGAAGTAGAAGACAGCTTGATCCACTTGTTGACAGCATTTGGCAGCCAAGATGATAACGAAACAAAAACAATAGCACCAGTCATTGAAAAACCGCCTGCTGAAAATACACTTGCAGGCCCTGAAGGGCCAATTATTGATAAAGAATCTCGTGATGATGTTGTCTCAGGACAAGATGATGTTGATGATTTATTATCAAGCTTGGGCTTCTAAGAGGAGAAAACTGCATGAGCTTTGAAGTCGATGAAGATATTTTACAAGATTTTCTAGTAGAGGCTGGAGAAATTCTTGAGCTTTTGTCAGAACAGCTGGTGGAGCTTGAAAATAACCCAGATGATACCGAATTACTCAATGCAATTTTCCGTGGTTTTCATACGGTAAAAGGCGGCGCAGGCTTTTTAAGCATGACTGAACTAGTCGATGCTTGCCATGGTGCAGAGAACGTTTTCGATTTATTGCGTCAAGGTGTTCGTAAGGTTAATTCCGAACTGATGGACGTGATCTTGCAAGCACTCGATACTATCAACGAAATGTTTGCGACTATCCAAAGTAGAGAAAAACCAGAACCAGCAAATCCAGAATTACTCGCTGTTTTACATAAATTGGGGCTGCCGCCAACGGCTGAAGAATTAACTGGCAGTGCTGAACCTGCAGGCGATATCCCTGTTGTTGATGCTGATGATATTTTAGATGATTCTGACGATCCATTTGCGCTAGACTCATTATTTGATGGTCAAGTTGATAGCGATCAAAAAGATGTTCAAATCGATGAGATAACAGAAGATGAATTTGAGAGTCTGCTTGATGAGCTCCACGGACAAGGGAAAAGTCCTATAACGCCAACAACCACTGTCAGCAATGAATCATCAAATAGTGATATTACTGATGATGAATTTGATAATTTATTGGATGAATTGCACGGTATTGGTAGCTTCGGTCTAGTAAGTAATAAAGATACTGCAGGCACCGAAAGTGCTGCGCCTAAACCGACCCAAGCACCTTCAGCATCGACGAAAAGTAATGGTCCAGATGAAATCAGCGATGATGAATTTGAAGCTTTACTTGATGAATTACATGGTAAAGGCAGCGCGCCACAAGCGGTCGCTGAGACTGAGCCAGCACCCGCTAAAAAAGCACCAACACCTGCACCTGCACCTGTTGCCGCAGCTAAGCCAGTGCCCAAACCAGCAGTGTCTGAGCCTGTGAAAGCAGCTGAAAAATCCGCACCAGCTCCAGCGACAGCTGTTGCTAAAAAACCAGCTCCTCCACAAGCTGATACGACGGTGCGTGTTGATACAAAACGCCTAGATCAAATAATGAACATGGTTGGTGAACTGGTATTGGTTCGCAATCGTTTAGTCAGTTTAGCAACCAATACTGAAAGTGAAGCGATGGGTAAAGCCATTTCGAATCTTGATGTAGTAACCGCAGACTTGCAAGGTGCGGTAATGAAAACGCGGATGCAACCGATCAAGAAAGTGTTTGGTCGTTTTCCTCGCGTAGTCCGTGATTTAGCCCGCAGTTTGAGAAAAGACATTAACTTACTGCTCGTGGGTGAAGAAACCGATTTAGATAAAAACTTAGTTGAGGCACTGGCAGATCCTTTAGTCCACTTGGTGCGCAACTCGGTTGACCATGGTATTGAAATGCCTGATGTGCGTGAAGCGGCAGGTAAGTCAAGAACTGGGACTGTTACTTTATCAGCATCGCAAGAGGGTGATCATATTTTGCTCACCATTCGTGATGATGGTGCAGGTATGGACCCTGAAAAACTGAAAAAAATAGCAATCAATAAAGGGGTGCTTGATCACGAGCAAGCAGCTCGATTATCTGATACAGAAGCCTATAACCTTATTTTTGCACCAGGCTTTTCCACCAAAGAACAGATCTCTGATATTTCGGGTCGTGGTGTGGGTATGGATGTGGTGAAAACCAAAATTACCCAACTAAATGGTTCTGTGAGTATTCAATCTGAGCTAGGTGTAGGCACAATCCTAGAAATTAAAGTACCGTTAACGTTGGCTATTTTGCCGACATTGATGGTGGTTGTCGGTGAGCAAACATTTGCATTACCACTGGCTGGTGTTAATGAAATATTCCACCTAGATCTAACTAAAACGAATGTAGTTGATGGTCAATTAACCATTATTGTTCGTAAGAAAGCACGACCGTTGTTTTATTTAGAACATTGGTTAGTTAAAGGTGCTGACAGATCATTACGCAAAGCTCAAGGCCATGTTGTAATTGTACAAATTGGTACGCAACAAGTTGGTTTTGTAGTGGATTCATTGATTGGTCAAGAAGAAGTTGTTATTAAACCGCTTGATGCTTTACTACAAGGAACACCTGGTATGGCAGGTGCAACGATCACGTCTGACGGTGGTATAGCGCTGATCTTAGATGTTCCAAACCTGTTAAAACACTACGCAGGTTAGGCCAATTCTTATCTTATTGTGAGGGCTAAATATGGCTCTCACAGATAAAATTTAACAAGAGTATGCCAATGGCAGTTAAAGTTTTAGTTGTTGATGATTCAAGTTTCTTTCGCCGCAGAGTGAGCGAAATACTCGAGCAAGATAAGGATATCGAAGTAATTGGTTTTGCGGTAAATGGCCGAGAAGCGGTCGATAAAACAAATCAACTTCGTCCAGATGTAATCACCATGGATGTTGAAATGCCCGTGCTTGATGGCATTAGTGCTGTAAAAGAAATCATGGCAGCAAATCCAACCCCTATTCTGATGTTCTCCTCACTGACTCGTGATGGCGCAACAGCAACCTTAGACGCACTTGATGCGGGTGCTCTAGATTTTTTACCGAAAAAATTTGAAGATATTGCTCGTAATAATGAAGATGCGATTAAGTTATTACAAAATAAAGTAAAAGAAATTGGACGCAAGCGTCTTTCGCGCTTTAGTCGGCCGACAACGCCTCCTGCATCGGCACCAATACCTCCCGTTTCTGCAGGTACAACAAGTCGCCCTGCGATAACTCAACCAGATCGAAGCTTTAACCGGAGCGCTGCACCTGCGACTAATATTGCAGCTAACACTCGCGCTTCAGGAAAGAAATATCAAATAGTTGCAATAGGTACTTCAACGGGAGGACCTGTTGCACTGCAAACAATTCTGACTCAGTTGCCCGCTAATTTTCCGCACCCTATTTTGTTAATACAGCATATGCCAGCTGCGTTTACGCCAGCATTTGCCGCACGTTTAAACGGCTTGTGCAAAATAAAAGTAAAAGAAGCACAACAAGGCGACCGATTAATGCCAGGCGTCGCGTATCTAGCGCCGGGCGGTCAACAAATGTTGATTGAGGGACGGGCTGGCAATCGCACTTTACGTGTTTTTGAAGACGATAGTGCCCGGATCACCTATAAACCAAGTGTTGATGTTACTTTTGCAAGTACAGCCAAATCGTTCCAAGGTGATGTATTAGCTGTGGTACTTACAGGCATGGGCGCAGATGGAAGAGACGGTGCAAGAATGCTTAAACAAGCCGGCGCTACTATTTGGGCACAAGATGAAAAAACCAGTGTGGTATATGGTATGCCACAAGCGGTTGCTAACGCAGGGTTATCATCGGCAAGCATTGCGCTTGAAGACGTTGCTAATCGGTTAGTTCGAGAGATTGGTTGTGGATAAGTTGTCGTTTCTAGGCCTGTTCGTTGCACTTTTGGCGATTGGTTATGGCTACTCACTAGAAGGCGGTGTTGTGAGTGCTTTATTTAATGGCCCGGCATTAATCATTGTGTTGGGCGGTACGTTAGGTGCTGTAATGCTACAAACACCAGCAAGTACGTTTAATAAAGCATTAAGAATAAGCCACTGGGTATTTTTCCCACCAAGTTACGATATCAACAGAGCAATTGAGCAAGTTAAAAGTTGGTCACAAAAAGCCCGCCAAGAAGGGTATTTAGCACTTGAAGAAATAGCGTTAACCCATCCGGATCCATATGTTGCCAAAGGCTTGAGTTTACTGATTGATGGCAACAGTGAGCAAAAACTCAGAGAAACACTAGAAATTGATTTGTTGCTAGAAAGAGAACGGCTGCTTGAAGCCAGTCGAGTTTATGAGGCGTTGGGCGGTTACAGTCCTACCATCGGTATATTAGGCGCAGTGCTTGGTCTGATCCAAGCGATGTCATTTATCACTGAACCTGAAAAGTTAGGTGCAGGGGTTGCGACTGCTTTTCTTGCCACCATTTATGGGGTTGGCTTAGCAAATTTATTGTTTTTACCTATGGCTAACAAGCTCAAACAACAAGTAGAACAAAAGATGCTGTTTCATGAGTTATTAGCTGAAGGAATTATTGCCATGAGCCAAGGTGATAGCCCTGTCAATATTGAGCTGAAACTTGAAGCGTATCGTGTAGAGCGTCCAAGTCAGCTTCAAGAATAATTATTATGATGCGCCGTCGACTTCGTCACTCATCGACCAAAAGTCAGCATACAGAACGTTGGCTAGTGTCGTACGCTGATTACATGACTATTATGTTTGCATTCTTTGTAGTGATGTATGCGATTGCGATTAATAAAGAAGAAAGCTTCCAAATTTTATCTGATTCGCTGGAGCAGGTTTTTGACAAGTCAGCTCGTCAGTATAGTCAAGAGGGTCAAGGCGTGACGGGGACCGGTTTATTAACCGATAGAGTGACTCCTGAAAACGAACTACTGTTTGGTGAAAGTATTCAAAAGCAAGAAGCTGGCCCAGAGTTACTGGATGGACAAAGCGATACCAGTAATATAAAACAAAAACACTTAGGCAAACCTTTAGATAGCTTATTAACTAAATTACAATCAGCCTTGATCGATGAAATACGCGATGGCGAAGCAAGTTTAGAGTTGCACCAAGACTGGTTGATCATTGAATTAAGCTCAGGAATGTTATTTTCCAGTGGCAGTGCTGTGGCGCATCAACGCGCGAAAGCAGTGATAAAATTAGTAAACGATATTATTGCCCCAGTAGATAACTACGTTAGAGTGCGTGGTTATACCGATAATGAAACCATTCATAATGAAATGTTTCGTTCTAATTGGGAGCTATCTGTTGCAAGAGCGACCTCGATTTTAGTCGAACTTGATGCATTAGGTATCAACCCTGCGCGCATGGCCATTGAAGGATATGGACAGTATTCACCTTTTGCTGATAATGATACAGAGCAAGGACGTGCTGAAAATCGTAAAGTAGTCGTTGCATTATCAAAATATGGTTTGCCACCCAAGCCCATTGTTACAACCGAGCAACCAGCAACAGAAACTGAAGCAGAGCAACCAATTGAGTTGCCAAGTGATGACAACACTATTAAAGTGATCCAACTCCCACACGGTGGTATAAGAATTACAACGCGCAACGAACAAAAATAAGGTGTGATGTGAAAATTTGGACGGTAGCAAATCAAAAAGGTGGAGTAGGGAAGACGACCACGGCTGTGAGCTTAGCTGGTATATTAGCGCTGCAAGGAAAGCGAGTATTACTGATTGATACCGATCCTCATGCATCTTTAACGTATTACTTTGGCATTGATTCAGAAGATTTAGAAGTCAGTGTATATGATATATTTGCCCGTGGAAACAGCATGGCAAGTGAAGAAATATTGCAAGCTTTGTGTCCATCGAACATAGATAACTTAGATATTCTTCCTGCAACGATGGCAATCGCGACACTTGACCGCAGTATGGGTAATAAGACCGGAATGGGGCTTATCTTAAAAAAAGCTTTAGCAAAAATTAGTGAGCATTATGATTACGCTATTTTAGACTGTCCGCCAGTGTTAGGTGTATTAATGGTTAACGCATTGGCTGCAAGTGAGCGCATTTTAGTGCCAGTACAAACTGAGTTTTTAGCACTCAAAGGACTAGACCGAATGATGCGGACCATGGAATTAATGCAAAGCTCGCAATCAAAGCAGTATCAATATACCATTATCCCTACAATGTATGATAAGCGCACTAATGCATCCCTTGAAGCATATAAGACATTACAGCAAACGTACCAAGAAAAAGTATGGCCAGGGGTAATACCCGTAGATACTAAGTTCCGTGATGCAAGTTTAGCTCAACAAGTACCGATTCAGTATTGTCCACGCTCAAGAGGTGTTTATGCTTATCGCGCATTACTCGATTATTTGATTGAACAAGGTTAATGAATGAGTAAGCAATTATTTGCTAATGAAAAAGTAATGACCCAGTACTTGGGGGCTTTACTGTGCGAAGACGATGAGTCAACAGACTTACACCCGGTTGCAAAATTACTCGAACAAGTTCCATCCACAGAAAGTAGCAATAAAATGCCACTCAAGGCGTCGCAGCAAACCATTGTGCAGCCAAACGCACTTGATGAGCCAAAGACTAGTATTGAGGAAGAAATACCCGCGCCCCTTGAGAAACCACAGATCCAAGCTAATATCAAAGATATAGCTAAAGTGAGTGAACAGCTAAATGTTGCTGAAGCTAAAACTCCTGTACAGCGTCAAGAAGATTATTTTGATGGTGAGTTTCAGGCGTTATTCTTTGAAGTGGCTGGGCTTACCCTCGCAGTACCATTAAAAGCATTAGGTGGTATTCATCAATTAGGTGAAGTTAATCAGCTTTTTGGTAAACCCAAGTGGTTTAAAGGAGTGATGCTAAATCGTGATGAGAATCTTAATGTAGTTGATACAGCGCTTTGGGTGATGCCAGAAAAGTATACCCAAGAGTTAGAAGACAAATTAAACTACCAATACTTAATTACTTTAGGTAATAGCCAATGGGGATTGTTGGCTGAAAAGCTGGTTAATAACATTACACTACGCAGTGAAGATGTGAAATGGCGAGCTAAAAGTGGCAAGCGGCCTTGGCTTGCAGGTGTAATTAAAGAAAAAATGTGTGCCTTAATTGATGTGCAAAGCTTAGGTCAATTATTAGAGCAAGGTTTAGATAGCCGCGACCAGTAACGATATTCGGAGTAATAACATGAGTGAACAAAGATTATTATCAAGCAGTAAAAATACCGATGGCAATGATGAAGTATTGCAGTGGGTAACTTTTAAGCTTGAATCAGAAACCTATGGTGTGAATGTGATGCAAGTGCAAGAGATTTTGCGTTATACAGAAATTGCTCCAGTACCAGGTGCTCCAAGCTATGTTTTAGGGATTATTAATTTACGTGGCAATGTTGTAACAGTAATCGATACGCGTGCACGATTTGGTTTGATGTCTGCAGAAGCAACAGACAATTCACGAGTATTAATTATTGAAGCTGAAGAGCAAGTCATTGGTATCTTAGCCGACAGTGTAGCAGAAGTGGTTTATTTGCGTAGCTCAGAAATTGATAGTGCACCAAACATTGGTACTGAAGAAAGTGCCAAGTTTATTCAAGGTGTCAGTAATCGTGATGGTGAATTATTGATTTTAGTTGATTTAAATAAATTACTAAATGACGAAGAGTGGGATGAGTTGAGCGATTTATAACGCTTACGGAAAAACTATGTTGTTATACTCGTTGCTTGGAGTCTCAATTGTACTGGTGTTAGTATGCTTGGGACTAATTTTTATTAATAATAATAAGTACGCTGCAGCATTAAAAAGCAAAATACTGCAACTGCAAGAAACTCAACAACAGCTCAGTATTTTACGCAGTGAAGTCGCAGAAATGCGCACCGGTATGCTAAGTATTGGTAAGCGATTAGTCGCTGTAGAGCAGCGAAATCAAGAGTTAGCGCAATTACAAGATGCGCAAAAATATGACGATCCTGATGCGAAAATTTATTCTCGAGCAGTGAAAATGGTTGAACTAGGTGCCGATATTGAAGAGATCATACGAGAGTGTGAACTTCCGCGTGCCGAAGCAGAACTATTAATGTCGTTACATCATCAAAAGGGCGCTAATTAGCGCCTTTTACTTTTTACGCCTGAATATTTAACTTGCCTTGAAAGTCTTGCCAGCCTGGTGGGAATTTACCCCGCAGTACATATGAAAAAGCAATCAGTTCGGCAATCACATAATACAGTTCTCTTGGGATCTCTTCGCCAAGCTCTAAATGCGATAACGTTTTAGCCAATGCTTCATCTTTGTGGATCAAAATTCCTTTTTCTTCTGCAGCTTTAATGATCTCTTCTGCGAGCTCACCAAACCCTTTACTACTGACTGTAGGAGTACGACCGGCTTCGTAAACTAAACCAATTGCAGACTTATGTTTTGGTATCTCACTCATGGCTTAAACCTTAATATTAATAATGGCATGGGATTGATAAAAAGCTTGGTGTTGCGGCGCACCTTGGCTTAGCTTCATTTCACCAACTTGTAGGCCATGAGCTGTTAATTTATGACGCAAACTCTCAAGGTGCGGATGAGCCATTGCGGTGATATCTTGGCTTGAGGCAAGTAATTGACAATCGAGTGCTTTATCCATTAATTCAGCGGTGATCTGTAATTGGCCAAGCTCAGCGTAATCAAAATTAAGTCGCACAAACCAAACATTTTTAGCTTCGAGTTTATTTTGGCTTGGTTTTTTATATTGTCCTAATGAAATTTCTGTTTGTGCGGTTTCCGGTGGCAGTCGCATCGGCAGTAAAAATTGTACTAACGGATTATTATCAGGCTGCTGATTGATGGGGGTGCTGTTAATTTGGCTAATTGCAGTTTTTATTTGGCTCAGCTCAGCCGCTAAGGCTTGTGATTGTGGCTGTAGTAATTGTTCTTGCAGTTTCTGTGGGTTAGTTGCTTTAAAGTTAGGCACTAATATTTGTAATAAAGCATCAAGTGAGCTTTGACTGTTAAAATTCAACGCACTGATATTTGCTAAGCTTGGAGCCGCTAAAATCGCCACTGCCAAATGCTCAATAGATTGGCTAAAACTATTTTGCAGGGCACTAGTGGTTAAGCTTTCTGGACGCAAAACACTGAGTATTTCTCGTTGAATGGTTAACGGTTGCAACGATTGGCTGTCAATCATGCGGCTAAAAGCTTGATTGACTAGCCGATTTAAATCGACATTATTACTTACTTTGGTCGCTGCTAGTTTATTAATTTGTGAAGCGATATGCTGTTTATCGTAGTTTGCTGCTGATTTAAAATTAGGTAGCGGCTTTTCGATAGGCGTTTTTAAAAGTGGTGCCAATAATTTGGCTTCCAGTGGCAAGCTAATCTGGCTGGCTGGCAAAGCGCTGGTTATCGGTCCTTTTAATAGTGCTTCTATATGTAAGTGAGTACTTGCTTTTAGGTTGTCGTTGTTTAGCTGTGCTGTTAGAGATGCTACTTTGGTATCTACTCCTGCAGCAAAAGGTGGAGTTGTTTTTAATTTTTGCTGAGCATCGGCTATAACTGTTTTGGCGACAGCGCTATTATCACTGACATTGACAGTTGTACTATTGGTTTTGCTGGGTAGAACTTGTTCGGGACTGTGTGCTAGCGCTTTAGCGATAGGTTCTTTGTTTAGCTGAGCAGGTTGAGCATTAATATCAGATGCTGCTTGTTTTGGATTAACAGTAACCTGCGGTGTTTTATTTTGCGCTACTGTAGTTTGCTCGCTGGATTGAATCGCGGCAGCTAGTTTATTTAATTGTTTGTAGTTATCGGTATCTTTGCTCAGTGGCGCCGCAGTAGTACTGTTATTTTTAACCGCATTAGGCTCTGTAATACTTGCTAAACCGGCTTTTAATCGCTGAAATAACTGTACCAGGGGAGGCGATTGATGATAATGCTTTGGCAGCGCGGTACCTTGGCTAATATCTGTCAGTAATGGTTGGGTGTTGCTTGTCGCCATTGCCACAAGGTTTATTTGCCTGAGTGATTTGGGTAGTAAGGTTTGTGCAGTTTGATCTGTTGGTGTTAGTGATTGTGCTACAGCTGATTTATTGCTGACTTGACTAAATGGTTTGCTTTCAAAATAGCGTACAGCGTCACTGATCCGGGTTTTTAAGTCAGCAAAACTGTCTTGCAACCACGAGCTTATTGGGCTGCTGCTGACCAATAAGGGGCTGCTAGGTGCGACACTTGTTTGGGTATTAAACTGGCCTGGTACATGGCTTTTTTGTAGCAATGAATTAAAAGTATGGGCTAATGAATTTTTTAACTGCAGAGCTATTTTTGGTAGCTGCGTTTTTATTATTAATTGTTCATTAAGCGCATTTAATTGTACTTTTTGAATTACCCCACCAGGCTGAGTTGAGTGTATGCTGTGATTATTTAACGGCTGCTGCAGTGCGAGCTTAATATTGCCATTATAATTATTAAAGCTCAGTATTGCGGTATTTTTATCTAGCTGTAGCTGCCCATTTGGTACCAGTTTACTGAGCCAAAGAGCAAGTTTTGCTTGGCTGATTGGCTGCTGGTGAAGTGTATCAGCAAAGCGATTAACAACACTTAAGGTAAAATTATTGCGGTTCGGGGTAATTATTGCTTTTAGATCTTGCTCATTGTGCAGTAGTTGGGCGACTTCTTTATTGATAGGAATACTGGCGTGTAACTGATTTAACAGTAATTTTGCAGCAGGCTGTAAAATAATTTGCAACGACAAAGGTTTATTCTCGACCTGAACACCACTGTTAATTAAATTTAAAACACTTTGCAGTTGGTTTGTTTGACGCAAGCTGATCTCAGCTTGCTTTGGTAAAATAGTGAGTTGTTTACCATCATTACTGAGTTGAATATCGGCACTGGCAATTTTTTGAGTGTTTGTTTCAGTGCCAGTTGTAGCTAAGCGTAATGTTTGCCAATGCTTATCAACATAGACTTCCATCTGCACAGAGCCTTTGGCGAACACGATGTTTTTAGCGCTGAGTGTTTGCTCGCTGAAAACAGGTAATTGCTGTGCAACGCCATTGTGCGACGAATGACTGACAGGAAGCGAATTCGCTAATGTTATCTGTGTAGGTTTGTTCATTATTTTAAATCAAGTTTTTGTTAATCGGTGCAAAGCATTATTCGTATTACCCTATCATTATGCTAGACTAACGCCTAATTTTGGGTATAGAGAATCATCATCTTGTTACACATTAAGTCCGTCACCTGCATCAAGCAAGAACGTTGTTTGTTTGCGGATCTTAATTTCAGCTTGAAATCAGGCCAAATCATGCAATTAGCAGGCCCAAATGGGGCTGGTAAAACATCCTTGCTGCGTATAATTGCGGGTTTTTCTGCGCCCGATGAAGGACAAGTTATGTGGCAAGGTGAATCAATTGCTAAAAATTATGATGAATTTGCCCGGCAATTGTTATTTATCGGCCATAAAACAGGGGTGAATAGCCAACTTAGTGCGATTGAAAACCTGCGATTTTGGTTACAGATTCAAGGTTACGACACTGAGCAAGATCTTTACTCATTATTAGCTAAGATTGGCTTAGTTGGTCTTGAAGATGTACCTGTGCGTACTCTATCTGCTGGTCAACAACGTCGTGTTGCGTTGATCAGACTTTGGCTTAATGATGCGAAGTTATGGGTGCTGGATGAGCCATTTACAGCCTTAGATAAAGCCGGTATCGCATTTTTGCAGCAACGCTTTTTAGCTCACCTAGCACAAGGTGGGGCGATTTTATTAACCACCCACCAAGACTTAACGACCCACTTTAATGAGTTGCAAACCGTTACTCTGGAGTACCGACACTGATGTTACGCCAGCATTCATATTGGCAGCTATTTAGTGCCGTTTGTAAAAAAGATTTACGGCTGGCATTTCGCCAGCGTGCTGAAATCGTAAACCCCATTTTGTTCTTCTTAATTGTTATTACATTATTTCCGTTAGCAATTGGTCCTGAGCCCGGTCTACTTAGCCGTATGGCACCTGGTATTATCTGGGTCGCTGCGTTACTTTCAACCATGTTAGGCTTAGATAAACTATTTCGTGATGACTATCATGATGGTAGTTTAGAGCAATTGATTGCTTCATCGTACCCGTTACCGTTGACGGTGCTTGGCAAAGTCGTTGCCCATTGGATTATTACAGGCTTGCCGTTGGTGTTGATGACGCCGCTGTTCGCCTTGTTATTAAATTTAGACAATCAAGCATTGATTGCAACGGTGCTTACCTTGCTATTGGGTACGCCATTACTTAGTTTTATCGGCGCTATTGGCGCTGGGCTTACAGTGGGATTACAAAAAGGCGGCATTTTGATGAGTTTATTGGTCTTGCCTTTATATATCCCCGTATTAATTTTTGCAACGTCTGCTATCGATACCAGCACAATGTCGCTGGATTATAGTGGTCAGCTTGCCATCCTTGGTGCGATGCTTGTCATTGCAATTATCAGCGCACCAATTGCCATATCGTCAGCATTGAAAGTGAGTGTAAGTTAATATGTGGAAGTGGTTACATCCCTACGCTAAAGCAGATCGTGCATATCAATTATGCAATACGTTACTGCCCTATTTTGCCGTGATAACGGTTGTCTTTATGATTATTGGTTGGGTCTGGGGGTTAGCCTATGCACCAGCTGACTATCAACAAAAAGACAGTTATCGCATTATTTTCATTCATGTACCGTCAGCTATTTTGTCGATGGGGGCTTATTCATCAATGGCTATTGCGGCAGTGATCGCTTTGGTATGGCAACTTCGTAATGCCGAGTTGGCGGTGATTGCCATCGCACCTGTTGGCGCATGTGTAACTGCAATTGCACTTATTACTGGCGCCGCTTGGGGTAAACCTATGTGGGGTGCCTGGTGGGTATGGGATGCACGACTTACGTCTGAGCTCATTCTATTATTTCTATATTTGGGGGTATTGTCTTTATATCATGCCTTTGAAGATAAAAAAGCAGCAGGTCGAGCTGCATCTATTTTAGCTATTGTGGGGGTAATTAACCTACCCATTATCCACTTTTCGGTTGAGTGGTGGAACACCTTGCATCAAGGTGCCACTATTACCAAGTTTGATACGAAAGCCATTGATTCAAGTATGTTTTGGCCATTAATGGTAAATATAGTCGCGTTTGCTGGTTTTGTTGGCATGGTGACTTTGATGCGTCTTAAAAATGAAATTTTACAACGTGAAAAGCATCGCCCTTGGGTGCGTCAGTTGTTAAATAGGGGCTAGTTATGCAGTTTGATTCTTTTTCTGATTTTATTGCCATGGGCGGTTACGGCTTTTATGTGTGGCTTTCTTTTGGTTCATGTGCACTGATTTTATTAGGTATTTTAGTAAGCTCTTTTAATGATACTAAGCGCATTATGGCTTCTGTGCAGCAACAAGCTGAACGAGAGGCTCGCATTAAACACGCTCAACAGGAGAATCAAGCATGAACCCAAGACGTAAGAAACGTTTGCTTGGCGTCGTCGCTATTGTATTCGGTATTGGTGCCGCCATCGGTTTAGTATTGTATGCGCTGCAAGAAAATATTAACTTATTTTATACTCCAAGTGAGTTAATTGAAGGTAAAGGCCCGAATAAAGAAAAGCCGCACATTGGTCAAAAGTTGCGTATTGGCGGTATGGTGGTCCCAGGATCAGTGATTCGAGATGAAACCAGCCTACAAGTAAGCTTTACCTTGATTGATACAGGCCCTTTAGTAACGATCAAATACCAAGGTATTTTGCCTGACTTATTTCGCGAGGGGCAAGGGATTGTTGCTCAAGGTGTGTTGATTGAACCTAATGTAATAGAAGCGTTTGAAGTATTGGCTAAGCATGATGAAGAATACATGCCTGCTGAAGTTGCGGAAGCGGTGAAGGGGATCAAACACGAAAAACCTAAATATAACTTAGAAAGTGGCAATTAAGATGATCCCAGAACTCGGTTATTTTTCCCTAACACTGGCCATGGTGCTGAGTGTTTTATTGTGTATTTTTCCTCTATGGGGCGCACATACTGGTAATTTACGGTTAATGCGTGCAGCTCCTTCATTAGCTGTTGGCCAATTTGTATTTGTATTAGTGTCATTCGCTGCCTTAATTTATGCCAGTTTAACCGATGATTTTACCGTCGCGTACGTGGCTTATCATTCTAGCAGTACCTTGCCTTGGTATTATAAAATCACTTCAACCTGGGGTGGGCACGAAGGTGCTATTTTATTGTGGCTAGTAATGCAAGCCGGTTGGACAGCAGTAGTAGCACTGCGCTCTAATTCACTGCCTTGGATACTGCGTGCTCGTGTATTAGGTGTGTTAGGCTTTTTAGGTGTTGGCTTTATGCTTTACACCCTGTGGATGTCAAATCCATTTGAATTATTACTGCCGTATTTTCCTGTCGAAGGGCGCGACCTTAATCCGCTATTACAAGATCCAGGGATGATCATCCATCCACCTTTATTATATATGGGTTATGTTGGTCTATCGGTTTCTTTTGCATTCGCAATTGCAGCGTTATTAACAGGTAAACTTGATAATACGTGGGCTAAGTGGTCACGTCCTTGGACAATGACTGCGTGGGGATTTTTAACACTAGGTATTACTATTGGAAGCTGGTGGGCATATTCCGAGCTTGGCTGGGGTGGCTGGTGGTTTTGGGATCCCGTTGAAAACGCATCGCTTATGCCTTGGTTAGTAGCTACTGCATTATTGCACTCATTATCGGCAACCGAAAAACGCGGTGTATTTAAATCATGGACCGTATTACTTGCGATTGCTGCATTTTCATTGAGTTTACTGGGCACCTTTATTGTTCGCTCTGGCATTATTGTGTCAGTGCATGCGTTTGCTACCGATCCTGATCGTGGCTTATTTATCTTAGCGTTTTTAGCGATAGTGGTTGGTGGTGCGTTAACCTTATATGCATTTAGGGTATCGCAAGTACGCAGCGAAGGTCGTTACAAACTGGTATCACGTGAAGTGGCGTTATGGCTCAATAATATATTTTTAGTGGTTGCTACATTTATTGTGTTACTGGGTACTTTATTACCTATGGTTCATAAAGAAATGGGCTTAGGCAGTATTTCAATTGGCGAACCATTCTTTAATAAAATGTTTGCCATTATTTTGGTGCCGTTTGCCATCTTAATGGGCATTGGCCCTCTGTTACGTTGGAAGCAAAATAAGTGGTCTTTTTTACAAAATAAACTACTTGTGTCAGCGTTAATGAGCATAGTGATCAGTGCTGCTTGGTTATATTCAAGTTATGCCAGCGTAGCGCCTTTAACTTTATTGGCGACCACGCTTGCGATATGGATTGTGATCACCACCGGTGTTGATTTATATGTTAAAGCTACTTTGCAAACTAACTTTAGCCAAGGTCTTAAAAGGTTAGGACTTAGTTATTGGGCTATGGTACTAGGGCATGTTGGTATTGCCTTTGTTATCGCAGGTGTCACTTTAACTTCGGCGTATTCGGTTGAACGTGATGTTTCGATGAAGCCGGGCGAAATCGTACAGTTAAATCAATATCAGTATCGTTTTGAAGGGGTATACACTATTCGTGGTGCAAACTACAGTGGTCATGCTGGAGAAGTGAGCGTCCTGAAAAATGATAAACTAGTCACTGTACTGCATGCTGAAAAGCGCCGTTACGATATTGGTATGCAATTTATGACTGAGGCTGCAATTGATGCTGGCTTTACCCGTGATTTATACCTTGCTCTGGGTGAGCAATTAAATAACGGCGGTTGGTCATTGCGCATCTATCACAAGCCATTTGTACGTTGGATGTGGATTGGTGGTGTATTGATCTCACTTGCCGGTTTTATGATTTTAGGTGACAAACGTTACCGTACTAGCAAGAAAAAAACCGATAAGTCACAGGAGAAACTGGTATGAACCGCAAGTTGTTAGCGCTGATACCTCTGCTGGCATTTGTTTTAGTGTGCGTGTTTTTATTTCAAGGTTTGTTTTCAAACCCAAGAGAAATTCAAACCGGTCGGTTAGGTCAGCCAATGCCAGCCTTTGATTTACCTGATTTAATGCAGGATTCAAAGCGTTGGCAAGATAGCCAATTAAAAGGCGATGTATATCTACTCAATGTATGGGGCACTTGGTGTCCTACCTGTTTAGCTGAATTAGATTATTTAACCCAATTGCGAGAGCAAGGCGTTAAAATTATCGGGCTTTACTATGTACAAAGTTATGATGCTGACTTTGATGGTGAATTTGATATGCCAGCGCTACGTGAAGAAGTGACGTCAATGTTAAGTCGTGCCGGTGATCCGTATCAGTTTAATATTCTTGACTTACACCGTACTCTTTCGCTTGATTTAGGTGTGTCAGGTGCACCTGAAACATTTTTAGTGGATAGCAAAGGCACCATTTTATTGCACCATACTGGCGATATAAACCCACGAGTTTGGCGTGCTAAATTTGCTCCCTTGATGCAGGAATTACAGCCATGAAATATTTTTTAATTGCTTTAATGATACTAGCCAGTGGCATAGCTATGGCAGAGCAAGATCGTTACCAATTTGATAACAACGAACAAGCGCAACGCTTTACTGAGTTAACTAAAGAATTACGTTGCCCTAAATGTCAAAATCAAAATATCGCAGATTCAGATGCTGTGGTTGCGAAAGATTTGCGCGAAAAAGTATTGGCGTTAGTCAAAGAAGGCAAATCGAAAGACGATGTGATTGAATATATGATTGACCGCTATGGCTATTTTGTTCACTACGATCCGCCAGTAACGCCAGCAACATTAGTGCTATGGGTATTACCTATTTTGATAGTGGTATTTGGCTTTGGCTTTATTATTTTTCGTCAACGTAAGGCTGCGGTTAAGCAAACATGGAGTGAGCAAGATGAGGCGTTATTAGCCAAGCTCATTGCGAAAAATGAACGTCAGGAGCAGATTTAAATGATACTAATGTGGGTTTCTTTTGCATTATTAACCTTATTAGCTGTGACGTTTGTGGCATTGCCGTTTTTGAGTAAAGAGCGGGTACAAAGTCTCACTTACAATGCTAATTCAGAGCTTATTGCCATCTACCATCAGCGCCTTGGCGAGCTGGCAAATGATTTAGCAAATCAACGTATTGACCAAGTTAACCATGATGAGTCTGTGATTGAGCTCAAACGTCGTTTACTAAATGAGTTATCGCCTGAAAAATCACTGATGAGCAGAGGCAATAACCGTATTTTTGCATTAACAGGCAGTGCATTTTTAATCGCTTTTACCGCTGTATTTTATACCGCAACTGGTTCACAACAACAGTTGCAGAACTGGCACAGCGCCATGGATAATTTAGCAGTTTATGGTGAACGAGCCGTGATGCAACAAGGCGAACCTTTAACCCAAAATGAATTACAAGCGTTTGCGTTAGGGCTACGCACTAAACTTGCGCAAAGTGGTGATGATCAAGTGGCTTGGATGCTACTCGGTCGTGTTGCAATGTCATTGAATGAATACGACATGGCGCAACAGTCATTTGATAAAGTGCTACGCATGGATCCTGACAACATGCCTGTGCTGATCAGTTACAGCCAAGTACTATTACTTGAAGGCAGTGATGTAAATATGACGCGCGCTGCGGGTATGCTCTCTAAAGTGCTCAAAGACGATCCAACTAACCTTGATGCTATTTCATTGTTAGCGTTAATTGCTTATGAGCGTCATGATTGGTTGCAAGCAAAAGCAGCATTCGAAGTGCTTTTAAAGAGTATGGATGAGCAAGATACTCGCTATGACATGATTGCTCAGCGAATTACTGAAATTGAACAAAATATTACAGCTGAAAACACACAACTAGCACCTGCATTGCAACCACAAGCTGAGCAGGGCAGTGGCGAGGATAATAACGCAGCTAAAATGAGTGCTATCAAAGTTACCGTTAATCTTGCGCCACAGCTTGCGGACAAGCTTCCAATCCAAGGTACCTTATTCGTATTTGCAAAAGCTGCCAATGGTCCGCCAATGCCGCTCGCAGTGGTAAAATTAACAGATTATAGTTTTCCAATTGAAGTACAGTTAAGTGATAGTAATGCTATGGTCGCAGGGTTAACGCTTTCAAGCGTTGATAAAATTATTTTAACTGCACGCATTTCAAAGGATGCATCAGTAATGCCTTCAACGGGTGAGTTGGAAGGGCGTTCAGATGTGTTAGAACGTAGCCAAACCAAGGCTTACGATTTACTTATCAATGAATTAATACCTTAAGGATAAAAGATGTTAAGACAGAGTTTAGTTTTGTTTGGGCTATTGGTGCTAGCAGGATGCGCGCAAGTGCCTGACGAAAAAATAGATGAGCGAGATCCACTACAATCATTTAACCGTCCAATGTATGATTTTAATATGGATGTACTTGATGCTTATGTTCTGCGCCCTGTTGCGGTAGGGTATGTGGCCGTAACACCAACACCGGTGCGCCGTAGTATCGTCAATTTTACTGGCAACATTAGTGCACCAACTGATGTAGTTAATGCCACGCTACAAGGTAAAGCGGGTAACGCAGGCGTGAGCTTAGCGCGGTTTTTAGTTAATTCAACTGTGGGTATTTTTGGCTTATTTGATGTTGCGACATCGCTTGGTTTGAATATTGTCGATGAAGACTTTGGTCAAACTCTGGGGGTATGGGGAATAGGCGACGGTGCTTATTTAATGCTACCGGGAATGGGACCGTCAACAGCGCGTAACCTAACGGGTGCAGTGGTTGATGGCTATGTGTTACCAAAAATTGCCTTAACCACGCCACAAACTGTATTGGTGTTTGCGTTAAAGGCTGTAGAAGCTCGGGCTTCTTTAATACCACAAGAAAGCTTATTGAATGAGTCACTCGATCCGTATATTTTTATGAAAGACATTTACTTTCAACGTCAGTTATATGAGTTGTATGATGGTAATCCACCGGTTGAAAAAGAGCCCGACGATTTTGATGAAGACTTTTTAGAAAGCCTTTAATGTGTATTTTCAGGTTAAATAAAAATGCCAGCGTCTAAGCTGGCATTGTTATTTACGGTATTATTTATTATCCTGCCAGCACTTTCATTTGTTCATTAGCCCAGTTAACGGCATCATGATACGCATCTGGCACTTTACCAGCGCCAAGACCAAGCTCATCTTTAATCGCGTTTGCACCTTGCCAATTGGCTTGTTCGTATAATTTTACTAAGCGCAGATATTGTGCCAGTAAACCTTGATCCTCTAATAATGCTAACTTTATGTCGTTGGATAATGGTAGCTTTTTCATCACGCTTTGCATATCTTCATCTAATATGGCATCCATTAATGACATCATACCGGTTAAAAAAGCCATGCCCGTATCTTTGAGTTTATTATGGTTTATAGCTAGCAACTCAGTAAAGCGTGCTCTGGTTAACGATAAGCGTATTAACTCTGCGGGTTTATCACCAGCAACTTGAGCTGCAAACAACAAGGATAAAAACTTTTTAATTTCTGCTGCACCTAGCACAATTAGTGCTTGTTTGATGGTGCTGATCTCAGCTCTGCGCTTAAATGCCGCTGAATTACTATAACGTAATAATTTATAAGAGAGGTTTACATCTCGCTCAAATACGTCGGTAATTTTCTTTAAATTGACTTCAACAGTGGATGTCTCATAAAGCAGCTCGGCAAGAGCTATCTCTGATGGCGGCAAGGTTTTACTTTGCACCATTTCTGGTTTGGAAAAGAAAAACCCCTGAAAGTAAGTAAAGCCAAGATCTAATGCTAATTGATACTTTTCGTAGGTTTCTACCTTTTCTGCTAATAATTTTATATGCGGATAAGGTTTAATTTCTTCGATTATGGTGTGGATAGTGTCAACGTCACAATTGATAAAATCTATTTTAATAATATCAATAAAAGGATAAAAATGACGCCATACAGGCTGGTGAATATAATCATCCAGCGCGAGCGTATAACCTTTTTGTTTTAAGTCTTTGACGATCGCGAGCAAGCGTTTCCCTGGTTGAATTGTTTCGAGTATTTCTACAACAATCTGATCTTTACCAAGCAGAGTTGGGTAGCCTTTTTGTAATGTTTCAAGCGTAAAGTTGATATACGCTGGTTTATTATCGGTGAGATCTTCTAAACCAAAATTGAATTGACTACCTTCAATTAGCCGAGTGGTTGCCTCGTCACCATCAATATCAGGGAATACATTATCAACGCCATCACGAAAGAGTAGCTCATACCCTACAAGTTGTTTGTTTCGATCTAAAATTGGTTGGCGTGCAGCATAAAAATACATAAACAGCGGGTCCACATCAGTTAAGCGATTACTTGGGCAATATAAGATAAAACAGCATAAATAGCATTAATTATATTTAGAATATCAATGCTATAGTATTAATTAATTGATACATCATCGATCTAATCCTAAGGTAATTAAGTATTAATTACCATGTTCTGTAGTTAAATAATTAACCATCAGATAAAAACAACTCCACCTTATATCATTACTTGGCTACCTCAGTAAGTGGAGTTATTCACCCTTTGCGTGATATAGTCAAGTTCTAGGTTGGTTTTTACACCAATAATGACTTTATATAGTATTGATTTATGAGTCATTATTAGGATTGAAAGCCAGGTTTTAACTTCAGAGTTGGAGGCGAGTTTGGAAACTGGAATGATTATTTCTTTAGCTGCGTATTTTATCGTAATGCTAGGTATTGGCTTGTACGCTTATAAGCAGTCTACCGCCGATGTGTCGGGTTATATGTTGGGTGGCAGAAGTTTATCACCAGCTGTAGCTGCACTATCTGCAGGTGCATCGGACATGAGTGGTTGGCTACTTATGGGTTTACCCGGTGCTATGTATCTATTTGGCTTAAGTAAAGTTTGGATTGCGATAGGTTTAGTACTTGGTGCTTGGGCAAACTACTTTTTAGTCGCGCCAAGGCTACGTGTCTATACTGAAAAAGCGAATGACTCGATTACCATCCCAGATTACTTTGCTAATCGTTTTGCTGATAATAAAAATATATTACGAGTCATCTCGGCAATCGTGATCATCGTTTTCTTTACACTTTATACTTCTTCAGGCGTTGTCGCTGGCGGTAAATTATTCGAAAACTCATTTCAGATGAGTTACGAAACAGGGCTTTATGTGACAACCGGAGTCGTCGTACTCTATACATTGTTTGGTGGTTTCTTAGCTGTTAGTTTGACTGACTTTGTGCAAGGTTGCATTATGTTTGTCTCGCTACTTGCTGTACCTATTGTTACTTATACGATGCTAGACCAGCCAGTGTTAGACACACTTGCTAATGCCAGCTATGACTTGCTGTTAAGCGCTCCGAAAGAGAGCGAAGTCCACTCGCTTAATATGTTAGATTGGTTTGCTGGTGGTTCAACTATCGCTATTATTTCTGCAATGGCATGGGGCTTAGGTTATTTTGGTCAACCGCATATCATAGTACGTTTTATGTCAGTACGGTCAGTGAAAGATATGCCAACTATGCGTCGTATTGGTATGTCGTGGATGACTTTATCAGCGATTGGTGCAGTGTTAACTGGACTATTTGGTGCCGCTTACATGATCGAAAATCAAATGCTGATTGACGATAAAGAAACTATATTCTTAGTATTATCTGAATTGGTTTTCCATCCACTTATTGCCGGCTTTTTACTTGCTGCTATTTTAGCTGCGATTATGAGTACTATTTCATCTCAGTTATTGGTTTGTTCAAGCTCTTTGACTGAAGACTTCTATAAAATTTATTTAAACCGTGATGCATCACAAACCGAGCTGGTTTTAGTTGGGCGAATTAGTGTACTACTCGTTGCATTATTTGCTATTTATTTGGCTTATGATCGCGATAGTTCTATTTTAGATTTAGTAAGTAATGCATGGGCTGGTTTTGGGGCTGCGTTTGGCCCGTTAGTATTACTTAGCTTGTATTGGAAGCGAATGAATCTACAAGGTGCGATCAGTGGCATGGTTGTGGGTGCAGGGACAGTGTTGATCTGGATATACGCGCCAATCACTATAAATGGTGAGAGCCTCAGCAGTATCATTTATGAAATTATACCGGGCTTTATACTTGCAACAATTGCAATCATTACAGTGAGCTTATCAACAGCGCCACCAAATAAAGAGATCACCGAATTATTTGATGAAGTTGAACGAGGGCTATAACGGGTAGTAATTTTTATAACTAAAAAAGGGCAATTAATTGCCCTTTTTTAGTAAGTTAACTTGTAATTTTTTAGCTTGCTTCTTTATCTGCGCTGGCTTTAATCGACGCTACATTTTCTTTTTTTACTTTCGCCGTAGGTGTTTTCTGTATTGCCTCTTTGCCGCCTTTAAGTACATTCATAAAGTCGTCTTTACTTTTAGCAATCTCAAGTGCGAGCGATTCGATTTGTTGTTCGCTTAGTGGCACATCAACTTTCTCAAGCATAACCTCAAGCGACTCTGCTATATCAAGCATTTTGTCATACGCGTCAGCTTCTTTTTTAGTAGTAAACGTCATACGCTCGACTCCGTTTCTCTCTACAACATATTTAACAACAACAGCCATGATTTCTCCTGCCAATTTGCTTGGTGAATAACAAGTTCACCTTGATTGATTACTGTTTTTATGTACAGTAATTGTTTATTGGTCTTTTTGCAAGTGAACATTTTTATTTTTTACTACTAGGATTTGACAAAGAGGTACAACTTTACTTTATTTAAATAGTCGCACTTTTTTAGTATGACTTTATTTGGAGGTAGTCCAAAAGTGAAGGCATTAAAATCAACTATTAATTGAGTCCACGTATGGATATCATGGAGGAGAAACATGAAGTTTTTAACTTTAATAGTGGTAGTGCTTGGCTTAGCTATTTCATTGCCTAGTAGCGCAGCTGTAACTAAAACAGAGACTGCTGAAAGTATGAAGAAAGTTCAGTTAGTCAATGTGAATCAAGCAACAGTCGAACAGCTTACTCAGCTGCCGGGTATTGGTAAATCAAAAGCGCAAGCGATAATTGATTTCCGTACCAAGCAAGGCAAGTTTAAGTCTGTTGCAGATTTAGCGCAGGTGAAAGGTATTGGCGAAAAATTAGTCGCTAAATTGGATGGCAAAGTTACATTCTAAAAATCAGCAGGGCGAATTATTCGCCCTGCTCAAATTGCTTAATAGCGTGCCTTAAATAGCGTTTAGAGAATTGAATTTCGACTGGAGTGGTTAACAACGGGTAGCTTAACCCGGCCAGAAGTAAAGCTGGAAGTAACAACCAACCTTCAACATACGCTAATGATAGAAATACTGGGATCAATAAAACCAGCTTTATAATACGCAAACTGATTTTTTGCATTGGAGTTAACATACTCACTGCAATCGCAATTATTTGCTGACGTTGACGTATTTTAAACGATTTTAATTGCGTTACTTGACTTGAAAATAATGCCATCATCACAGCGACTTTTTAATTATTAAACGACTTGCTACAACGGCCATTAGTATCAGAGTAAATGCGGCAAAAATGATCTCCATCCACGCCGGCATACTTAGCCCTGCAAATTGCCAATCGATGTTGCCACAGTCACCTGTTGCAGCAAAAAAATGTGGCATCCATTCGTGCAATGGTAATGGGAAATTAGGTTCGAATTCACAGCTAAACGCAAAAGGATCGGTGGTAGTTTGCATATCGATATGTTCGCGTGCAATTAAATAACCCCAAATACTGGCAACTGCCCATGCAGAAAATGCTGTTAGACGGCATATTACATTCGTGGGTTTAATTGCACCGAGTAACCCTGCGGCTAATAACCCCAGCATGGCAGTACGTTGGTAAATACACATAATGCATGGCTCTAAGCCCATTTGATATTGAAAAAACAATGCGATTACTTCAAAAATAAAAGCACTAAAAGCGAGCAGTAACCAAGCACTGCGCTGTTGGGCTAAATTTGCTAACCAAGTCATAAAATATCCAATCTATAATTTGTAGATGAATTATGACTTAGTCATTAAACTAGGCGCAAGGATAAATATGATTTGTAACAATAAAAAAGCTGCCGAAGCAGCTTTGTTTTTTACTCTTTAACCTAAATATGGGTTAAGGGATTTACTGTCCAGAGTTTGGATATTTAATGCCCTGAACTTCCTATACTTTGTAAGCTTGCGCTGTGGTGTTCAATCCAACCCCATTGATAGAGTAAATCAGTTACCTCACTAAGCCCTAGATATGTAGAGCTTAAACCAACAACCGTAAGTACAATGGTATAGGGAAGTGCCATATAAACCATACGCCCGTAAGATAAACGTAATACGGGAGCAAGTGTTGATGTTAGTAAGAATAAAAATGCAGCTTGTCCATTCGGTGTGGCTACACTTGGTAAGTTAGTACCAGTATTAATTGCTACTGCTAATAAATCAAATTGGTCGCGACTAATTTGTCCTGCTTTTAAAGCCGCCGCTACTTCGTTGATGTAAACAGTGCCAACAAACACATTATCACTGACCATCGAGAGTAGGCCATTAGCGACAAAAAACATAACTAACTGTAATTGCCCTTCAAATGTCAGTACCCAAGTTATTACAGGAGTAAATAAGTGTTGATCAATAATTACTGCAACGATTGAGAAAAATACACATAACAGTGCAGTAAACGGCAATGCTTCTTCAAACGCTTTTCCTAGTTGGTGTTCTTCGATTATACCAGCGGACGCAGTTGCAAAAATAATGACGGATAAGCCAATTAAGCCAACCGTGGCAAGGTGTAAAGCTAATGCAATGATCAACCATACAGCAATAAATGACTGAAACATCAGATTAACTTTATCGCGTTTAGTGCGTTTGTTATCGAGCTCTTTTGCGTGATCAGCAAGTATTTGATGAATCGGTTCTGGTAACTTTGCGCCATAACCGAAGGTTTTTGTTTTTTCGAGTAATATTGTAGTAACAATACCAGCGATGAATACAGGCATAGTAACAGGCAACATACGCAAGAAAAACTCCCCAAATTGCCAGCTTGCTCGTTCTGCAATAATAAGATTTTGTGGTTCACCCACCATAGTACAGACTCCACCAAGCGCGGTACCAATCGAAGCATGCATTAATAAGTTACGTAAAAAAGCTCGAAATTCTTCAAGTTCCTGACGATTAACTGGGCGTACTTGGTTATCATCGTTAATGTCATGTTCACTAGTGGAGTCTTTCCCTGAGGCGACTTTATGGTAAATACTGTAAAAGCCCATAGCGACAGCTATGACCACCGCCATTACTGTAAGTGCGTCTAAAAAAGCAGAAAGAAATGCTGCAGAAATAGTAAATGCTAAGGAAAGTACAGTTTTGCTGCGAACTGATACCACCAAGCGGGTGAAAATATAGAGTAATAAATCTTTCATAAAGTAGATACCTGCGACCATAAAGATCAACAGTAAGATTACATCTACATTTTGAACAATTTCATGCTCTACTTGCCCGGCAGTTGTCATGCCTATAAACAGTGCTTCAATTGCAAGTAAACCACCTGGTTGCAGTGGATAACATTTCAGCGCCATCGCGAGAGTAAAAATAAACTCTAAAACTAATGCCCAACCAGCCATATAGGGATTGATATGAAATAACACAGGGTTAATAGCTAAAAAAGCAATAATTGTGTATTTATACCACTGTGGGGCAGAGCCTAAAAAATTCTTAAAAATTGCATTGAAAACACTCTGTTGCATAGGTGTTCCTTATTATTGTACATTTAAGTATAACTGTTGTTGGTTAAGTTAATTCAGTCTAGCCGTGGTGTAAACAAAAAAGCTATAAACAACATCACGTACCTTTTATCCATTTAATATGCCGCGCTATATTAAGTGTAGCTGAAATAGCGAAATGGGTATTTTTATTCAGTCCGTATAGTGTGCATAATGAAGTTAAATGTCTATTACTCTTTGTGGTCAATCCCTTCAATTTAGTATAAAAGAAAGCGACACTGAAAGAGTGATAAATTAGCCTGTATCCATTTTAAAAACGTGGCGAGAGTAGAGGCTTAAGCCTGTCGTCGTGGGTGAATTAATGAAGTGACTTTACTTGTTAGTTTGGCTTCATCTGGTACAATCAGTCAGTTAATCGTTTAAAGTAATGTTATGTGGTAACTCAAGTGGGAATTGAATGAGAATTTTTAAAGCGAAAAGCCCAGCAGGGTTTGCCGAAGAGTACATTGTTGAGTCAATTTGGAATGGTGATTTTCCACCAGGTTCTATTCTTCCCGCTGAGCGAGAGTTATCAGAATTAATCGGTGTTACTCGTACAACCTTACGTGAAGTACTGCAGCGTTTAGCGCGTGATGGTTGGTTAACAATCCAACACGGTAAACCGACTCGAGTAAATAACTTTTGGGAAACCTCAGGACTTAATATTTTAGAGACCTTAGCGCGTCTTGATGAAGATAAAATGCCCGAGTTAACCGACCAGTTACTTTCTGCGCGTACTAATATTAGCGCTATCTATACTCGCGCTGCCATTAAACTAGCACCTGATCGCGTGATAGAAATTCTTTCAAAAAGTGATGAACTTGAAGATAGTGCACAAGCTTTCGCTGATTATGATTATAAAGTACATCATGAGTTGGCTGTTGCAGGTAATAACCGTATTTATGTACTTATTCTTAATGGTTTTAAGGGTTTTTACTCTAAAATTGGCTGTCATTACTTTTCAGATCCAGGCACGCGTCAGTTAGCGCGTCAATTCTATAAAGATTTAACCATACTTGCTGAGAAACGCGAACATGACGGCGCAATTTCAATGATGCGGAAATATGGTCATCAAACAGGTGAGATCTGGCAAAAAATCCGTGGTGATATGCCGGAAAATATCATGGATTAACTCTGCATTTACTGTGTAGTTATATCTATAAGGAGCCTGCATATGCAGGTTTTTTTTCGCTGTTATTAATGACAAACAGCGAGTGATACACCGCGTTCGTATTTTTCGATGAGTGACATCGGAAAATACGATTGTTATTTTAAGTCTTTAGTCTCTAAAATATTCTGATAATTATGCATGCTAGCCCTTGGTATTTATTTTTTAGATCCCATATTAAAGGCAAGCATTGCGTAAGCAATTAAAAGCAAACTCAAATATTTGGAGAATAAAATGGGTGTATTAGTAGGCCGCCAGGCACCAGACTTTACCGCTGCAGCAGTACTAGGTAACGGCGAGATCGTAGATAGCTACAATCTTCACGAAACAATCAAAGGTAAAAAAGCAGTCATCTTCTTTTACCCATTAGATTTCACTTTCGTATGTCCTTCTGAACTAATTGCTTTTGACAAGCGTTATGAAGAATTCCAAAAGCGTGGCGTAGAAGTAATTGGTGTTTCAATCGATTCACAATTCTCACACAACGCATGGCGTAACACTGCTGTTGCAGACGGCGGTATCGGTGCAGTTAAATACGCACTAGTTGCAGATGTTAAGCACGAAATCTGTAAAGCATACGATGTTGAGCATCCAGAAGCGGGCGTTGCATTTCGTGGTTCATTCTTAATTGATGAAGAAGGTAATGTACGTCATCAAGTAGTAAATGACTTACCACTAGGTCGTAACATCGACGAAATGCTTCGTATGGTTGACGCTCTAGCGTTTCACACTGAGCACGGTGAAGTATGTCCAGCTGGTTGGACTGAAGGTAAAAAAGGTATGGATGCAAGCCCAGCAGGCGTTGCTAAGTTCCTTTCAGAAAACGAAAGCGACCTATAATTTAGGCCTTTGTTTTAGAATATGAAAAACCCGCCAATTTGGCGGGTTTTTTATTTAGGGTAGTCGCTAGAAAGCGAATGACACTTTGGTGTAGATATAACGTCCGCGAGGGTTGTGAACCGCGGAAGCATAACCGTATAAATCACCATCACCATCACCAATTGCAAATGGTGGCTCTTCATCAAATAGGTTATTTACGCCAATCGAGATCTTGGTCGATTCGGTAATACGATAAGCCGTTTGTAAATCAACTAAGACTTGTGAATCAACCATTCTTGACGTGTTGCTATCAAAATCGAGGGTGCCATCAAAATCAATATCAGGCGTATCTTCAAACTCACCCACATAGCTGATATTTACATTAGTATTGAATTCACCAAGCTCCCAATTAGTTGAGAACATCCAGCGGTGTTCAGGGTAACCATATTCACCAGTATAATCGCGACCGTCTTTTTCAAACTTGTCTTGATAGGACCATTCTAAGTTGAACTTAAGTAAACCAAGATCATCCAAGGAGTGATTATAATTTGCTGAGAAATCAACACCAGACACTTCCTGCGAAGAGACATTTTTAAAAGTGCTATGAATTTTTTGGATAACACCAAGGGTTTCGCTTCCGGCTGGGGCTAGGCGAACACAAATCGTACTGTTTTGGTTGTTACATTCTGCGTCATAAATTGGGCCGAATGCTTGTTCATCAATTTTGTTATCTTGAGTAATACTCCATACATCAATACTAAAGCCAAGTTCAGCCATAGGAGCCCAAATAAAACCAACGTTCCATGATTCAGATTCTTCAGCTTGTAAATCAGGGTTACCAGCAAATTGGATATTGTAATCAAGAGCTTTACAATCAAGACCTGTAGCACTACAGCGGTAATTATCAATAAAGAATTGACTTTTCTCTGATGGACCTAGACCTATTTGTGCTAGTGAAGGTGCTCTAAAACCTTGTGCCCAAGAGCCGCGAACAGTAATTTCATCAGTAGGTGCCCAGCGCAGCGCTACTTTAGGATTGGTTGTGGTACCAAAGTCACTGTAATCATCGTAACGACCTGCAAGTTGTAATTCTAAGCTATCAGCTAATGGGATTGAGAATTCAACATAGGCAGCGTATTGGTCCCGCTCAGCGGCAGCAGAAACGGACTCAGTACCAAAAATTAAACCTCGCTGAAATTGATCATCAGGGGTATCACTGACATCCTCTTCACGGTACTCAATACCAGCCGCCATCATCACGACATTGTCACCAAAACTAAACGCTTCGCCAGTGATGTTGGCATCAAAAGAGGTCATATGTGATTCACCACGACGAACTAGGCTGGTTGAAATACGTTCAATGACTGCAGGATCATTATAAGTGCCGCCAAATGGGTTGTAGTTGCCGGCATCTATTTCTTGCTGTAAAAAATCAGTTCTTACCCAGCCTTGAGTACGATCACCGGTTTGCATTGATTTACTACGGCCTTTTTGTACAGCGGCTTCCCAGCTCCAATCGCTAATTTCACCACGTAGACCGGCAACAAATCGCAAAGTGTCTGACTCAATATCCCATTGACGGGCACCCGCATCAACAGTTCTATAGTAGTTGATAATTACTTCTTGATTGAAAGGATTATTTGGATGATTCCCTGGGACTGTTAAACCTGCATCTTTATCTAATGGTGTTGGAGCACCTGCGGCAATTGAATTGTTGTGTTGAACAGCCATTTCCATAAAGGCAGTAATACCATTATCAAAGTTATATTCAAACTGAGAAATCGCGCCAACGCGTTCAGAAGCTGGGGCAATATAGCCATAGGGTCCATAATCAAACACACAACTATCGCTACCACTAATTTGATCTGCAGGACAACTTGGATCTGGAGTTTGGACGCCATTCACGCCAAATGTACCTGGAAAGCCACGAGATGAACGGAAATCTTCACCACCATTCGCGGTTTGATTAGCAGTGCCTAAGCGGCCCATTTCATCTGATGATAAAGAGGTGTTTTTAAAGTAATCGATGATCACAGACGCACTGCTTTTTTCGTTTGAGGTACCCCAAACTATGCTTGCTGAGGTTTCTTCATAGTTAGGGCCGTCAGTACCACCATAACCTAAATTAACTTCTAAACCATCGATGTCTTTTTTCAAAATAATATTCACCACACCTGCAACGGCATCGGAACCATAAATTGCAGAGGCACCATCTTTAAGAATATCAATACGTTCGATAGCAGAGACCGGAATACTGTTAATATCAACAAATGAGTTAGTGATACTCTCCGCAAATGCGCTTATAGCTACTCGACGGCCATTAATTAATACAAGTGTTGCATCAGCGCCTAAACCTCGTAGCGATACCGCTGCAGAGCCGTTAGCGGTCGAATCCTGATTATTACCGCGAGTAGAAAAAGTACCATTACCAGCAGCAGGCATTCTTTCCAGTAATTGTTGTAAGTTGTCATAGCCCATATTATCGATATCGGCGCGACTAATTGATTGTACTGGGGAAGGGCCTTCAATATCTGTTCGCTTTATTCTAGAACCCGTCACTTCAATACGTTCAACTTTTTTTGCTTCGTCCGCAGCAAATGATTGAGAAGTATAACCCGCTGTTGAAAGTGCAAGTGTTACACAAGCGATTAGCTTAGGTTTAAATGGGAGTATGTTCTTCATCCTTAAATCCTTGTTATAATGTTAATTTTATCTGGTCAAATGAACCACACACATCAATACCATGTAACAGGTTTGTTATCAAATTGAATTGTAAAGAGGTGTACTATATTTGATACAGTTAGAAGGATTTAAGGGATATAAATAAAAACGCCTAACTGGGTTAGGCGTTTTTGAGGTTGTTTAGATAGATTAAACTTTGTGCTTCATTAACCGTTCTTTTTCGCGAGACCAGTCTTTGTTTTTACCGTCTTCACGTTTGTCATGCATTTTTTTACCTTTACCGAGGTGGAACTCAAGTTTCACCCAGCATTTTTTCCAATACATGGCAGTGGCGATTAATGAATAGCCATCGCGCTCAGTCGCACCGACTAAGCGATCTAGCTCGCGTCTGCTTAATAATAACTTGCGATAACGTAATGGATCGCAAATAACATGGGTTGAAGCACTATTGAGAGGCTGTATTTGACTGCCAAGCAAAAACGCTTCGCCATTTTTAAGGTGAATGTATGTTTCAGAGATGTTTACTTTACCAGCTCGGATACTTTTTACTTCCCAGCCTTGTAGTTCAACACCAGCCTCAAACTTGTCGTGTAAAAAATACTCATGACGCGCCTTTTTATTTAGCGCGATAGTATTACTTGTCGATTTAGATGAATTTTTCTTAGCCATAGTGGCCCATATTATACGTAAAGCTCTGCTTTTTACATCGATTTTTTATTTTTGCTAATAAAAAAGTGTTTGTAAATAAAGCGCCATGAAAGTTTGGGGAAAAACGCAAAGCTTGCTAAAATTCGCCCACACAGTTGGGAGTGAGTATGCCACAAATAGAAAAAAGTGCGCTAGTAATGTATAGCAGCAAAGAAATGTTTGATTTAGTCAATGATGTGGATGCTTATCCTGAATTTTTACCCCATTGCTCGGATGCAAAAATTATTGCACAGCAAGGTAATACCATGACGGCAAGTTTGGAAATTTCCAAAGCGGGTATAAAAAAATGGTTTACTACTGAAAACACCTTTGTAGATGATAATACAGTAACATTGCGCTTAGTTGATGGGCCATTTAAAGCCTTGCAAGGGCGTTGGCATTTTCAAGTGTTGGATGACAATGCATGTAAAGTTCAGCTACAGCTTGAGTTTGAATTTGCGAGTAAATTAATTGAACTTGCGTTTGGGCGCGTATTTAACGATGTTGCAAAAAACATGGTGAATGCATTTACTCAACGCGCTAAACAGGTATATGGACTGCGATGATGATAAAAGTTGAAGTTGTGTATGCATTACCTACCACGGCAACGTGTTTGCTTGTTGAAGTACCAGTTGGTACAACGGCAGAAAATGCCGTGATGCAATCAGGTATCCTCGCTAAGTGCCCTGAAATTGATGGCTTAGCATTAACCTTAGGAATATGGAACCGTACCTGCAAGCTTACGCAAGTGCTTGAGGATGGCGATAGAATTGAAATTTACCGTCCTTTAATTGCTGATCCTAAAGACGCACGACGAAAACGTGCAGAAAAAGCTAAAGACGAAGGTCGTGCTAATAAAATTACAGGTGGGCGACCGCTTGATAAAGCTAAATAATAGCTCAAACAAAAAAGGTTAGCTGTTGCTAACCTTTTCGTAATTTACTGAACTGGAGCGTTATTGCTCAAGCGGTGTATTAAACTCTGCGGGTTGTTCATAGTCACCACTGAGCGATACCAATTTTTCATTTTCAAAATTAATAGTCAGTGATTTACGTTGTTCGTTATCACGGCCAAGGTTAAAAGAATATAAGTAATGCCACGTGTTTTTATCGAAAGCGTCTTCTGCAACAGGTTTACCTAATACATAAAGAACTTGCTCACGGGTCATATTGATACGAAGCTTGTCAACATCGGTTTGTTCTAAAAAGTTACCTTGTGGGATGTTGATACGATAAACCCAGCTAGAACAACCGGCGGTTGCACTTAAGGTCAGAGCAACGATAAACCAAAGAGAAAAAGTTTTTAACGACTGCATTGTTTGTTTGGATCCTTATTTTTTATAAACTGCATGATACCGATTAGTCACCTAAGGTAAAACCCTTTTGAGTAATTGTTTGTGACTTAATTTTTACTATCGATGTTTGGAGCGTAATTTTGACCTCTGAGTCCGCAAAAAGTTTAACTACTACTGAAAATACTATGACAACTAAGATTTCCACGTGGTCACTTTATATTGTACAAACACGTTTAGGGCATTGGTACACTGGGATCAGCACGGATGTGGCAAAACGATTTGCCGCACATCAAGCGGGCAAAGGGGCTAAAAACTTAAAGGGGAAGGGGCCACTGACTTTAATATATCAATGTGAAGTCGGTTCTCGCAGTGAAGCCAGCAAGCTTGAGATAAAAATTAAACGCTTAAGTAAGGCACAAAAGCGAGTGTTTGTTAGCTCTGGGATTTTGCTAACCTGAATTTAGTTTAAAATATATTTACTATCTACAATTTAGCTCAAAGAGTGTTTATATCATTTATATCAAGTTGGCTAATAAATACGGCAATATAATTAACAGCATCAATATAAAGTGCTTGGTCAATATTACTTAGTAGGTCGGAACTTTTATGATGGTGGGGGTCATGACCCATACCAAAGTAAATATAAGCAATTCCGGCTTTAGCAAACGCATAATGGTCGCTTGCTCGGCGCCAATCAATACTATCTCCGAGGGTCATTCTGTTCATTGTGGTTGATGAACTAGCTACTTTTATCTTTAAATTATGCTCAGGCACCTGCTGTAGTTGTGCTTGTAAAGCACTGCGTTGTGCATGTGAGACAAAGGCATATAAGATTTTTTTTGGCGGCTTTACTGCTAACATATCCAAATTAATATTTAGCACGGTTACGCTGTCGTCGATTTGCAATTGACTAACAAAATATTCAGCTCCATGTAAACCATTTTCCTCTGCGTCAGTAGCAACAAAACTAAGTTGGAAAGGCAGATTTGTGTGTGCGAAGCGTTGCGCTAGGAATAACAAGGCACTGACGCCACTGGCATTATCGTTTGCGCCTGCATATAAAGTGTTACCACGCATACCTAAGTGATCATAATGAGCGGTAATTACCAAATGAGTCTTGACTAAGTGCGGTGGTTTTAAAGTCGCAACTACATTTTGCCCCGTTGCTTTTGAAGACCAGCCATGGCTGTAACTAAACGGCTGTAATTGTGTATTGTAACCGAGCGTTTGCAGTCGCGTACTAATGTATTGGGCACTGGTATGCGCGCCGTCGGTATTGGTTTTTCTACCGCTTAGAGCCGTAGAGCTCAGATGCCTCAGATCATCAATCAGCTGTTGCTGCGCGCTGCTATTACTTTGGCACAATGTTGAAAAGCTGAGGCTCAATAGCAAAATAAAATAGTTAATGATTAATTACTCGCGCGGTCATGTCACTTAGTGCCTGTAATTTATTTTGATAACGTTGCTTATCATGGTCAAAATCGGCATGTTTATTAGCCAAACGTAATTGGCGATACGCTTGCTTAAAATCACCTAACTGATAATACGTGCGGGCAAGACCAAAGTAGCTATCATGAATATTATCATCAATTCTTTTTGCTTTATTGAAATGCTTGATGGCATCTTGATAGTTTTGTTCAAGGTATGCGTTATTTCCTAATGACACATGATAATACGGATTACTTTGGCGCTTCAAATCAAGTTTAGATAAAATCTTGTCGGCCAGTTCAGGACGGTCGGTGAGTTGATACAGTAAAGCTAAGTTGCCCAGTGCTGTATTGTTGTCGTTATTAAGCAGCAAAGCATAATTATAGGCTAATTCGGCGTTATCATACTGAGAATCAAGGCGAAGTAATACGGCTAAGTTACCCCATGCAGCAGAGTAATATTTATCTGCTTTTGTTGCCGCTAAAAAGTAGCTATAGGCTAAATCATAATTTTGATTGAGCATTGCCGCTGCCCCTTTATTGTTATAAAACATCGCGGTAATTCGTTGTTTGCTGATGGGGGTCGTCTGAAATTTCTCGCCTCGCGAGTTCGGATCAAAATCAATCACTAATGAGGTTTTTGCGTCATACACATAAGTCACATTAGTGTTGTTGTTACGACGCTGTGTGACGATCAAATTAATATGCCCAGTCAATAAGTTATAGCCTTTATTTAGCGCCCAATACTCAGGAATATGAACCGTTTGAAATTGCCCCTGCATGCCTAAATATTCCGCGATACTATAGGCCAAAATCGATAATGATAAACAGTTAGCATTTAAATCTCGGTAGGCTTGATTGGCGGTTAGGGTAGCCCCTGCTTGATATAGTAAGGATGCATCGCCATTTTCTAACAAAAAGTTTAGTAATTTTCGAGTTGTGTTTAAATTGCGTTTAGTACTTGGAAAGGCTGCATCGAGTTGTTGTGTTATTGTATCGCTTAAGGTAAAAATCTGTTCACTACTTTCTACCGGGTAAAGCGTGAAAGATTGGTTTTCAGTCACTGGTGGCGGGATGAGTATTGGTTGATTACTCACACTGGTACAGGCAGAGATACTAAAAAGCAGCACAATGACTGCTAGCTTATAAAGCCGCGTTAATATTGTCATAATCATACCCCAACTAATTACTGACTTATTAAGTTTAGTCTGTTTTTTAGTCGGGGTAGATGTTAAATGTTACAAACTGTGTCAGCGCTTTTCAAAGGTGGCGACTAAACTTGCTAAGGTTTGTGCGCTGGTTGCAAGTCCTTTGATCGCCTGCTCGGTATCAATTTGTTCTCGCATTGCCATATCGCTGATCTCACTAATTTGTTCAATATTGCGGCCGACGTCAGCAACCACGCTACTTTGCTCCTCAGTAGCTGTAGCAATCAAGGTTGCCATATCATTAATTTCATTAGCGGTATTGGTAATGGCATCAAGCAACTGCACAGAGCTTTGCATTGTTGCTACGCTGTGTTGAGCTTTATCTTTGGACTGGGCAATATGTTCAACCACATTGGTAGCTGTTTTCGCGAGCTCTTCAATCATTGATTGAATTTCAGTCGTTGATTGTGACGTACGGTTGGCTAAGGCTCGTACTTCATCCGCAACCACGGCAAAGCCGCGGCCATGTTCACCAGCACGTGCTGATTCAATTGCTGCATTTAGTGCTAATAAATTGGTTTGCTCTGAAATACCACGAATAGAGTCAACAATACTGGCAATAGTCTGGGTTTTATTGGCAAGCTCAGTCACTTGTCTCGCAATTGTGTCAATATCACTGGCTAATGCGGTAATACTCTGTTGGCTTTGCACTACTTGCTGGTGGCTCTGTAATGTATTCGCTTTACTATCTTCGGTCAGTTTTGCGGCAGTTGCGGCGCTGTGGGCAATTTCTTGCACTGTCGCGCCCATTTCGTTGATTGCTGCTGCAACAGAGATAGTCTGCTCTTTTTGGTTGTCCATTGCCTGTGAGTTATGCTTGGCTTGAGTAAATACCTGATCTGAGCTTTGACGAATTTTTAAACTTTCGTGGGAGACTTGCGCAATGGCGGTTTCAATTTTATCAATGAATTGGTTAAAACCATTCGTTAATGCTGATAGCTCAGGCTGGTCACTGTGAGGTAAACGATAAGCTAGATTGGCATCACCAGATCCTAAACGAGTAAATAACTCTGCCATTTTTGATAGCGGTGAAGCTAACGAACGAGCCAGTAAAAAACTAACGATACATGCCAACAGCGCAATTGCGATAGCAAAACTTAAAATTTGCCATTGTAAAGTGGTGATCCCGGCAAACACTTCTGCTTTTGGTACTTGTGCAACCACATAGAGTTGAGTGTTTTTAATTGGACTCGCCGCAAGGAAAAAAGTGTCGCCATTGAGTTCGACTTCTTGCAAGTTAAATTCATTGCTTGTTAATAATTGACCACTTACTTGATGACCATACAAGCTATCTAGATTTGTTTTTTCTACTTTATTAACGTCTTGATGGAGTTTAATTACGCCTTTATCGTCAGTGATAAATACAAAACCGGTTTGCTCGATAGTAAATTTATTTAGCAGTGCCTGCATATCATCAATACTTTTTGCCAGTCCGGTTAAGCCGATGCCATTGATCTGTTGATGATTTACAAACATTTTTGTGTCGCCATTAGGCTCTTGATATAAGCTAATAGAGTAAGCTTGATTGGCGTTTTTAAAATCAAAAAACCAGCCATCTTGCTGCCTATCTAATACTCTTAAAAAGCCATCTTGATTCCAGTACTGCGCGGTATCGCGATTTGCCCATGATGCGGTTGCTAAGCCGTATTGTTTTACCAGACGATTTAATTCTTTGATTAAAACGTCATCATTGTTATCACGACTATTTGCCCACGCGAGTATAAAATGATTACTTGATACTTGTTCGGCCGCACTAAGCAATTCATTTATTTCTAAGCTGATATAGTTATTAATTGCGTGTAGTTTACTGGGCAACTCAGATTGTATCATCCGTTGTTCGATAATGGTTTTGGCGGATAACAGCGCCGTAATGCCAATTAAGCTGGCAACTGACAGGGCAATAGCGATCCCTAAAATAGTGATCTTACGCGTGATACTAAGAGTTTTATACGACATTGTGGGTACTGAATTTACAAATTATGCGGGTATTTTAGCATGTTTTTTTCATGCAGTTCATCATCTATTAGAGTAAGTACTCAGTTTGTAATTTACTCTAAGATGTATTTTGACAAAGTAAATAAAATGAAAAAGCCCACTGCGTTTAGCATGTGGGCTTGGTTTCTAACAAGCGAAATTGTTACTTTCCAGGGTTAAACAATTTTCTTCATTGCTGACATGTAGCCACGCAATTTGGTACCAATGATTTCAACAGGGTGCTCACGCAGCGACTTGTTGATTGCAATTAGTGTTTGGTTATCAACATGATTACAGCGCTCGCCTAAGCCTCTACCAATCACATCAGTATCGATGTTTTGCATAAAGTCTTGTAACAGTGGCAAACATGCGTGATTGTATAAGTAGCAACCATACTCTGCAGTATCGGAGATCGTGCGGTTCATTTCGAATAATTTTTTACGCGCAATGGTATTGGCAATTAATGGCGTTTCATGTAGCGATTCATAATATGCTGACTCAGCTATAATACCCGCTGCAGTCATGGTCTCAAACGCTAATTCTACACCGGCTTTCACCATTGCAACCATCAATATACCGTTATCAAAAAACTCTTGTTCGCTGATTTCAACATCACCGGCAGGGGTTTTTTCAAAATTTGTTTCAGCTGTTTCTGCACGCCATTTCAAAAGGTTTGCATCATCATTCGCCCAATCTTCCATCATTACACGAGAGAACGTACCATCGATGATGTCGTCTTGGTGTTTATTGTAAAGCGGGCGCATGATTACTTTTAATTCTTCACTTAATTCAAACGCTTTTACTTTCGCTGGGTTTGATAAACGGTCAAGCATATTTGTAACGCCGCCGTATTTAAGTGCTTCAGTAACAACTTCCCAACCGTATTGAATTAGTTTTGATGCGTAACCGGCATCTATACCTTTTTCGATCATCTTATCAAAACATAAAATTGAGCCTGTCTGTAACATGCCGCAAAGAATTGTTTGCTCACCCATTAGGTCTGATTTTACTTCAGCAATAAATGAAGACTTTAATACCCCAGCGCGATGACCGCCAGTACCCGCTGCATAAGCTTTAGCCTGGGCTAGACCATGTCCCTGAGGATCATTTTCTGGGTGAACAGCAATAAGAGTTGGGACACCAAAACCGCGTTTATACTCTTCACGAACCTCAGAGCCTGGGCACTTAGGTGCAACCATGATTACAGTGATATCATCACGTACTTGCATACCTTCTTCAACAATGTTGAAGCCATGAGAATAAGCAAGCGTAGAGCCTTGTTTCATCATCGGCATGATTGCGTTTACAACCGCAGTATGCTGTTTATCAGGTGTTAGGTTTAACACAACATCAGCAGTAGGGATCAATTCTTCGTAAGTACCTACAGTAAAACCATTTTCTGACGCATTAAGAAATGATTGACGACGTTCGCTGATTGCAGAATCACGCAATGTGTAGGCAACATCTAAACCTGAATCTCGTAAGTTCAGTCCTTGGTTTAAACCTTGTGCACCACACCCAACAATAACAAGTTTTTTGCCTTTAAGTGCTTCAACACCATCGGCAAATTCAGCCGGATCCATAAATTCACATTGTGCTAGTTGTGCTAACTGCTCGCGTAAGGGAAGAGTATTAAAATAATTCGCCATTGTTAGTATCCTATAAATTTCGTATTTGTTAGATGCAAGCGCTTGCTGCTTTGCTTAAAGTCACCATAAGGAATTTTTACCCTTGCGTAAAATGATATATTTGCATTAAAGTATTTCAAAAAATGAAATGCTTTAATTAATAACCGCTAACTATTGGGATCACTATGGACCATAAACGATTACATTACTTTCTGGCACTTGCCAAAACCTTACATTTTGCCCGTGCCAGCGAGTTATGCCACATAAGTGCTCCCACCTTAAGTCGCAATATTAAACAGTTAGAGGATGAAGTTGGAGTCGCATTATTCAGTCGCGATAATCGCAGTGTAAAGTTAACAGCTGAAGGAGAATCGTTTATCGACTATGCAACGGCTACGTTAGCTAATTGGCAGCGTTTTCGAGCAAATGTACAAAATCCTGAGCAAACTATTTACGGTAAAGTAAGCATTTACTGTTCAGTAACGGCCTCTTATAGTTTTTTGCATCAACTATTAGAGCAACTGCGTTTGCAACATCAACATATAGAAATAAAGCTTAATACTGGCGATCCCGCAGTGGCAATAAACCGTGTGCTTGACGGACACGAAGCCATGGCAATTGCCGCAAAGCCTGATAAATTACCGACGCAAATTGCATTTGCCAGTATTGGTTATTCATCCTTGGTATTTATCGCGCCACGTATTCCGTCGTTGCTCACTGAAAAACTGGCCCAGTTTGGCGATAAGATAGATTGGTCTGAGCTTGAGTTTATAGTGCCAGAGCAAGGTTTTACTCGTCAAAGGTTAGAGCTGTGGTGGCGTAAGCACGGTATTAATGCAAAGATCTATGCGCAAGTAGCGGGGCATGAAGCTATGGTGTCAATGGTGAGTTTAGGGCTAGGCATTGCCATGGTGCCAAAAATTGTTTTAGATAATAGCCCATTAAAAGATCGCGTTCAGGTGATCAGTGATCAAAAAGAGGCCCCTGCCGGGTTTGAGATTGGTTTGGCAGTATTACGTAAAGAGTTACCAGATGCCGCGTTAAATGCATTATGGGAGATTGCTCAATCACTGAAAAACGTTAATAGCTTAGCTCCTTAGCCGAGTCTAAATACGCAGATGTAAAGTTTATTTACCTTGAATCGTTCCATATGTATCAAAAGTGTGAATGATTGTAATCGTCTAGGGATTAGTTATTAATACCTTGCTATGATAACGATATTGGGTTGTCTCTTTTGGCATAAATAACAACAATGAAGTCGATAGTTAATATTCTTACTGCGCTTTGCATCTCTGTATGGCTTACAGTACCTTGTTTTGCACAGCCATCAGAAATTGAGCCTGTGCAGGATATAACAACAGGGCAGTGGCACTTGAGCCTTAACACGGGATTAGGAGTCATAACAAATCCATTAGCTGGTGGAGGTGATTTACCATTAGTGTTGATCCCAGATATAGCTTATTACGGTGAACAGTTCTTTTTTGATAATGGTCGCTTAGGCTATAGCCTGATACAAGACTCCCCACATACCTTTAATCTAGTCACTGAGTTTAATTCGGAAACTCGTTTTTTTGTTGATTGGCATCCAAGTAACATTTTTGCATTAAGATCAGAAAGTTCATTTACGAACAGTGAAAATGAACTTCAAATCCAACAACCTAGTCTAGATATCCGTGAGCTTAATAAACGTAAATGGGCACTCGATGCTGGCCTGAGTTACCATTATAGCTATCAGCAGCATGTATTTTCCGTGCAGGCATTAGCTGATGTATCCGGAGTGTATGACGGGTGGCGAAGTGCACTGCAGTGGCAAATGCACAAGAACATTGGTGAGTTACAGATTAAGCCGACTATTGGCATCTGGTATAAATCGGCAGCACTGAATACATATTTTTATGGCGTAACAGAAAAAGAGTCTCCAGTTCGTGCAATTGAGGTTGGCAGTAGTTGGCAGCCTTATGCTAAAATAGATGCCCGCTGGCCCTTAAATGGAGCCAACTCATTGCGTTTTCATCTGGCTTATTATGATTATTCCGCCTTAGCTGACGACAGTCCGCTGTTTGAACAAACGTATTCTCTGACTGCCTTTATAGGGTTTGATCATATTTTTTAATATGAAGTATTTACAACTTGGTGCGTGCGTCATTTTTTTGTTGGTATGGCCAAAGTTAGCTGTCGCAAAAAAAGATATATTAACAGTTACTCCAAAAGTCTGTGTGGTTTCCGAACAACAAGACTTTTGCGATGTTGATGTAAAATTTGCTTTAAATATGCCCCATAAAATGGACGTTTGTTTATACAGCGAAGATCAACAACTGCAATGTTGGCAACAGGTTACCTTAGAAGAATTCAATCATAAAGCGCGTGTTCAGGTTGAAACCATATACTCCCTAGTCAATCCTCACACGGATGAATTACTGGCGACAACACGCATTGAAGTACAGAGCACTCGCGCTAAAACAACTCGGCGCCGATTACGTTCTCCGTGGAGCTTTTTTTAATCTTGGAGCTGCAAATGGCAAAGATCTTACTTGTAGAAGATGATTTAGGGTTACAGCAATTAACCCGTGACTATCTTGAAAATAATGGCCTTGAAGTGGCGGTGCTAGACCGTGGCGATGAAGTGTTTAGTTACCTTGAAAACAATCCGGTTGATTTGATGATCCTCGATGTGATGCTGCCAGGTAAAGATGGCTTTAGTGTTTGTCGTCAAGTCAGAGATAAATTTAGCTTACCAATATTAATGTTGACCGCCAAAGGTGAAGACTTTGATCAAGTCATTGGTTTGGAACTTGGTGCCGATGATTATGTTATTAAGCCAGCTGAGCCAAGAGTATTGCTTGCCCGTATTAATGCGCTATTACGCCGTGGCCAAGCATCAGTAAAAGCGCCAGAAGAATTACAATTTGGCGATTTATGTATTGATAAAACCAGCCGTATTGTTCGCTTAAAGAATAACGAAATCACCCTCACTTCCCATGAATTTGAATTACTGTGGTTATTAGCTTCAAATTCCGGTGAAGTACTAAGTCGTGAACATGTTCATCAACACATGATTGGTCGCCAATATGATGGATTAGACCGCACCGTAGATGTACGTGTATCTCGGATCCGTAAAAAATTAGGTGATAACAGCGATAAACCATACCGTATTAAAACCGTTTGGGGACAAGGCTACTTATTTGTCTCCGATGCATGGGGTATGTAACTATTAATGGGGAAACTATTTGCAAGTTTATATGTGTATATTATAGTTTCCCTGTTTTTAGTCAGTGGGGTAATTGAACAACTTTGGCCCTATGAAGACAGTCAACAACAAATTGCGCTCGATGATGAGTTTGGTCAATCCCTATGGCTATTAGCGCAAACCCCGCAAGGGCTTACTAAAATAGCCACTCGCTTTCAAAGTGAAATAGTACAAAAACAAGACCTAATGTTGCCCGCACAACAACAACAAGAACTTAACCTACATAATTATATTTATCTATTTGATCAACAACAGCGAGCTATCTGGTATATCGTTGTTGATAATGAGCAATTATTGCAAGTGGGTCCAATTACCGTTTCTGCGCCAGTATTCTCATCCGTTTGGCCTTATCTATTATTATTGTGTGTCGTTGGGATCCCTGTTGGCTTATGGAGTTTTTTACTGTGGCGTGATTTTGCTAAGTTGCGACTGGCCTGTGAAGCCGTTGGTGGATCACAAGACTTTGAGCTGAGCGCCACCTCGAAATCATTCTTTTTACCAATTACCGACACCTTAAGTGCTATGCAGCAGCGTATTCAGCATTTATTAACCGCTCAACAAGAACTTACATCGTCGGTATCGCATGAGTTTAGAACGCCACTGGCACGTTTAAAATTTGCGTTGGCAATGCTTGAGGATAAAGTAGCTGACGAAAAAGCCTTTGAATATATCGATAACATGCAATTAGATATTGTGGAGTTAGAGTCGTTAGTTAAAGAAATGCTTGATTATGCTCGCCTTGATAGCCAACAACCTAATCTTACGGTGCAAACATGTAACTTAGTGCAGCTAGTAGAAAGTGTTGTCACTAAACTTGATTTTGCTACGCAAATAAAACTCAATATGCAATTACCAGCTTTATGCAGTTACACTTGTGACAGTCACTTTATCGCCCGCAGTATCCAAAACTTAGTAGGCAATGCGTTGAAATATGCTCGTCACGAAGTGCGAATTAGCTTAGTTGAAAATACTGGGCAGTTAATTTTATCGGTCGAAGACGATGGCCCTGGCATTGAACAATCACAATGGGATGCAGTGTTTAAACCTTTTGCCCGACTTGATAAAAGTCGCGATAAAAAGACTGGAGGCTTTGGGCTTGGTTTAGCCATTGTGGCAAAAATAGTGTCTTGGCACCAAGGCAGCTGTTCGATATCGAATTCAGAATTAGGTGGCGCCAAATTTACAATCTATTTGCCTAAGTAACCAGAGTTCAGGGTAAGTAACTCCTTTTCTATTGCTATATCTGTGGCTAAATTGATACTCAAAAAAAAAGCGCCTAATAGGCGCTTTTCTGCGGTTAAAACCAAAATCAACAAGTAGCAAAAGAGTAGACTTCACTTTGCTAAGTAAGTTCCATTATTTATTACTTTTAATTTATTTATGTGTTTTTAAAAGCGGCATGAGCATCTGCTCCAAGCCATTGAGTTTAACTTCATACATCATTGCTAATTGAGCACCGAGTGTGCCGTGAGGAAATCCTTGCTGCTTAAACCAGACTAAGTATGGTTCTGGTAATAACAGCAAAGGGCGGCCTGCATATTTACCAAATGGCATTTTTGTATTAATCGCTATTTTTAAAAGCTCTGGATCCATGGTTAACTTAGTTTGCTAGGTTATGCGTGAAGTGTATTACAAAAGAGAGAGAGAAAATAGGCTGTGACGGGCAAGAAACAGCCTATTTAATGAGGGAGAGTAGGGCCCTCATAATTACTAATGGATCTGGTATTGATGCTTTTTGGTAAATCCAAGTTGTTTAAGTTTGTTTATAATTGACGGATCATCGATGCGGCTTGGTGTTTCGCTATCACGCAAGAAATGATTTTCCGGCACTTGATATATATCGAGCATTTTTTGAAATAGCACTGCGCGCATTGTTAACGCTGTCATTCCATTTCTTTGTATTTCATCAAGGCGATTTTGAAGTTCAACCAGTTTTGGGTTATTTACATCATCCGCCACTGTCTGAAACTGTGTAGCAAACTTATTTTTCATCTAAAAACCTTATTTAATAGTAAAAGACAAAATGCCGATAAATACGTATACACAAACATGAGAAGGCTTTTTTTGTGCTAAAAATAGATACTTACGTATTACTCAACAAGTGCAGTTTACTCTTTTTTCATGGGTAAATGCCAATCTGGATGTAAAGCTTTGTAAATGCGCTTGACTCTTATTTGGGGACTTCTGCGGGATTGTTTCAGGCGGCTATATATAAGGATATGAAAATTAAATGAAAATAGTTCTCAGTACCTTTTGTGGTACTGAGAACCTTTCTATATTATGGAAATAATTTTTGTTTTACATGCTCAGCGAAGCCGCTACCGGCCTCTAAATAGAAGTTATAAGTAGAGTCAACGCCCATATCTTCAAGTTCTTTTTGCTGATCTGGATAGTTAGCAATGGCAGTAACTTGACCTTGGTAACCCGAAGCACGCAATTGCTCCAAAGCAAAAATGTTTTGCATATGTTTTGGCATCGCGAGCATGATCATCTCTACATGGGAGTGATTTACCCGTTGCCAAAAGTCTGGATCGGTTGCATCTGCCAAGAGCGCCTTACGGCCTCGTGAAACATGCTTCTCGACCACTTCTGGCTTGATGTCTACTCCAGCTACAACGCCAGGATGGGTGATGTTAATTGTTTCATATGCACCGGTGCCAATACGACCCATACCAAAAATAACAATCTTGGTGTCATTTAAGTTCACAGGAAGTTCTTCTGCTAAGCGAGTAGGGCTTTCAAAACGTATGAGCCAAGCTTCGATTTTTACATAAATTTCGTTTGAACGTTTATTTAGTGGGGATGCAATGATAAAGGTCATTGATACTGCAATAGCCATAACAGCCAACCACTCAGATGTGATTAACCCGCTACTGGCAGCAACCATACAGACTATCAAGCCAAACTCGCTGTAGTTAGCTAAGGTAAATGCACTCAATAAGGAGGTACGAGCGCGTAACTTAAAGGCATTCGTTAGTATATAATACAGGGCAACTTTGACTGGTAGCACCAATACAATAATAAGCGCTATAAGTAATGAGTTGAGCGTCAGATCAGCACCTAAACCAATTGTTAAGAAAAACCCAACTAATAAAATTTCTTTTAGATTGAGTAGTGATTTTGCAAGCTCACTGGCTTTTTTATGAGGAGCAAAGATCATACCGATGATCAACGCGCCTAAATCACCTTTCAAGCCTGCAAATTCAAATGCATGATAGCCAACGACAAGTGCAAAGAAAAAGCCAAACAAAGGTAGTAGCTCACCATGTTTAGAACGATTTAACACCCAAAACATGACTGGTCGTAACAATGGCAAGGCAACTAATAGCGCAAAAGCCCAACCGTTGGGGATTTTACCTGTGCTGATGGCTAAAAATATCACTGCAAAGATATCTTGCATAACCAAAATACCAATGGCTATTTTGCCGTGAAGGCTGGCCATTTCGCCACGTTCTTCAAGTACTTTTACAGCAAAAACTGTGCTAGAAAAGCTAAAAGCAAAACCAACAAGCAACGCACTTTGCCAACTTAGGTCTGCAAATAATGGCAACGAAAGTGCGCCTAAGAACAGCATCAAACTGCAAAAAATAGCGCTACTAATAATAATATGTAAAGAGGCAGGGGCCCAAACTTGTGGCTTAATAAGATGGCTAACTTTTAGTTTCAGACCAATACTAAATAGTAATAACGTGATCCCTAAATTAGCAATCGTATTAAGTAGCTCAGTGGTTTTAAAGCCAGATAAGTTCAGTACAAAGCCAGCAATCAAAAAACCGATTAGCGGAGGAAGTTTAAGTTGGTACACGGCAAAGCCACACACAAATGCGACAGCAAAATATAATAGTTCCATAATTCTTAATATCACTTCATTTGGTTACCTAGTGTAGCGAAATATCAGCATTTTTGAAAATCATTCCTGCATATTATGCATATAAATTGTGCGTATAAGGGTATACCTGCGTATGAAAAACACTCGTTTAGTTAGGTATTCTGCTAAAAACATAAAAAATAGTTATTTTTTCACTGACAGCAGCTTTTAAATATGGTTAAGATGCAGTAACAAAGGAATTTAAGCGTGATTCAGGTTTAGGTGAATTAAGCTTAAGGAGAAATAGATGTTTAAAAAAATTCTTGCATCAGTCGGTATTGGTGCAGCAACAGTAGATACCGTGCTTGAAACTGAGCATTTACAACCTGGGCAACTATTTAATGCCCAAATAGTGATCACCGCAGGGGATGTTAGCCAAGCAATAACAGGTCTTGATTTAGCATTAATGACGCGCGTAAAAGTGGAAGGTGAAGACGGTGCTTATTTTACCAATCATATTATTGATAAGTGGCGTATAACCGATATTGGTACAATTGAACCGGGTCAGCAAAAACACATTCCGTTTGAAGCGCGCTTACATTCAGAAACACCGATCACCGAAATCAACGCCGGTTATAACCAATCACATGTTTGGCTTGAAACAGGTTTAGATATTGATTTAGCACTTGATCCTACGGATAAAGATCATCTTCATATTTATCCAAATGATGCCGTAACTACTTTTATGCAAGCGATGGATAAACTGGGTTTTAGCTTGGTAAAAGCGGATGTTGAAAAGGGCTTCTTACGCGCTAGTACGTTTAACTCTGTCTCAGGTTGTTATCAAGAGCTGGAATATAAACCAAATAGCCGTAGCTTGTTCGGTATTCAAGAGATTGAACTATCGTTTGTGCCTGAAGCGCATAAAACTCATGTTTTAATTGAGCTTGATCGTGGTTTTCGTGGCGATGGCTATGTTGACCTGACGATTGAACATGATCACGTTAATCTTTCGCATTTATGTGATCAATTAGAACGTTTGCTTGCCTAGCTATCCAGAGCTCGGTTAGTTAGCTAAGCTTAGTAAATAGCCCTGCATTGACTGGGCTTTTTTATGTTAGGAGTTTTTATGCAATTAACAACAAAACCATTTTCTCAACTGTCTGCGCAGGTACTGTTTACTATCATGCGCACGCGGGTCGATGTATTTGTAGTCGAGCAGCAATGCCCATACCCTGAATTAGACGATATTGATTGCACTGTAACAACTCAGCATCTCTATTGGCTCGAGGCTGAACAATTAGCTGCATACGCACGCTGTTATGAGAAAAATGAGCAGTACAGCGCTATTGGCCGCGTGCTGGTTGAAAAATCACAACGAGGTAAGGGGTTAGCAGCGTTATTGGTTAAAGAGGCGATCCAGTGTTGCTTTACGCACTGGCCGAACAAGGATATATACATTGGCGCGCAAACCTATTTACTCGCGTTTTATCAGTCGCTGGGTTTTCAATGTATTGGCGAGCCTTATTTAGAAGATAATATTGCACATCAAGATATGATTTTAAAAAACCGCTCAGTGTAAAGAGCGGTTTTTTGAGTTAGCCTAATAGTGAGCTGACAAACACTAAACCAATTGCAATTGGGCAAATGAATTTAATATACCATGGCCATATTTTCCAAAATAGGCTGGTAGCAACTTCTGGGCAGCCTTGTTGTATTTCGTTTAATAGTGAGTTGCGATACCAAATCCAGCCGACAAACAAGCAACACATTAAACCAAGAATAGGTTGACCAAATTTAGTTGTGAGCGCAATAACTAAACCAAACAGCGCATTAAAGTTCAGAACTATTGTAAAGCTCACCAATGCTATAATCGTTCCTATTAACCAGGTGGCTTTTACACGGCCAAGATCAAAGCGCTCTACAGCATACGAAACCGGTGCTTCAAGCATTGAAATAGATGATGTCAGAGCAGCTATACTCATCAATGCAAAAAAGGCAAAGCCAACGAATAAGCCAATGGTGCCCATGCCATCAAAAAGAGCGGGTAATACTTGAAATACTAAAGTGTCTTCAGAAAGCAACTCTCCAGTAGCTGAGAATATTTCCACCCCTTGTGCCTGCGCAACGTACATCGCAGGGATAATTAGTAACCCAGCAACAAAAGCAATAAACACATCAATCAGGGTAACGTAGGCGCCAAGTGAAACTAAATTTTCTTTTTTACTAATGTAAGAGCCATAAATGATCATCACACTAGTGCCTAATGACAACGAAAAGAACGCTTGTCCCAGTGCACTAACAAGTAATTCAGGGTCTAAAATAGAGCTGAAATCAGGCACTAAGTAGGCTTTTAGGCCTGTCATAGCGCCTTCTTGCATCATCACATAAACAATCAGTGCAAATAAAATAGTCAGCAATGCGGGCATTAGGCGTTTTGACCATTTTTCAATGCCATTTTCTACTCCGCGGCTAATGATTGCGACAGTAAGAATAATAAATCCAGCAGTAAATATAAGGTTTCTAGAGAGTGACTGCTCACTCAACCAAGTTGAAGAGCTCTCACTGCCCACTAAAGTCGCAATGGGCTCTAGAGTGGCACTGATCATCCAACCGGCGACAATGGCATAAAAGCTGAGGATCAGTCCGGCACATATGATACCGCCAAAACCGACCACAAACGCAAAACGTTTTTGGAGCGGGTTATTTGAAATTTTCCGCAATGAACTAACCGCATTGGCTTGACCATGGCGACCAATTGTTAGCTCTGCCATCAGTGCTGGGTAAGCTAAACAAAATGCTAATACAAGGTAAGCAATTAAAAAGGCCGCGCCTCCATTGCTGGCTGTCTGTGTTGGGAAACCCCAGATATTACCAAGACCTACTGCAGATCCTGCTGCGGCCATAATGAATCCAAAACGGGAGCTAAACTCCCCTCTGACTGCGCTCATAATTATTTTTTCTTCTCTATATAGTGACGGCGCTGACAATCTACTGTAAATGTTAAAAAATAAAAAGCTCTTATTTTTAACTGCAGCCGTGAAGAATTAACGCCTGACTGTATTTACAAAACTTAGAATGCCAATGCTGTTAACATTTATAATTTAAGTTGTTGTTATCTAATCATAATGAGGTTATTTATGATAATGTAAACTGTAACATAAAAGTTACAATTGTTCTGGGTTATGTATTTTAAGGGTAAAGCATGCACCCGCTAGCTGCTTACTGCGATTTACGCTTACACTGCCATGATGCCAATCAGCTACTTTAGCTACAATTGCAAGTCCTAGACCATAACTTTGATCGGCTCGATTGCGATGACTCTGTTCTTGAAAAAAAGGACTAAAAACTTTGTGCCAATTTTGCTCTTCGATACCTGGACCATCATCCTCAACAGTGATTATCAGTGTTTGCTCTTTCATTGATGCTGTGAGAATAATTTTCTGTTTGGCAAAGTCACAGGCATTGCTAAGCAGATTAGTGATTGCGCGTGCTAACCAGTGTAAATCTGCATAAATATGAGAATTATCATGACAGATAAGTTGTAAATCAAGTTGTTGCTGTACTAACTTAGGCTCTAGTTGTTGTATTAGGGTGCTTAGGTAGCTGTTTAACTCAGTGTGTGAGTAGGTCAGTTGGTTGGCTTTTTGCTCAAGCGTGGCAAATGCTAAATAACTTTTCAACATTGATTCCATTTGGTCTAAATCAGCTTCCATACGATTTAAATAATGTTTTATTTTTTCTTCGCTATGACTATCTAGTGCCGCATCTAAGCCAAATCGTAGGCAGGCAATGGGGGTGCGTATATCATGAGATAAACTCGAGGCCATCAGTTTATTTTCATCGAGTAATTTTTCGATCTGGCTTGCCATGCGGTTAAAAGTAAGCTCAACATCTTTAATGTAAGTGAAATGGGATACCCGAATGCGAGCATGTAAGTCGCCACTGGCAAACTTTTTAGCTGCGTCATTAACCACGCCTAGTCGTTTAGCTAATGGTGCAATAATAAACCCCATAAACACACATAACCCAGCGTAAAACATTAAGGTAAGTAACATATCATTTTGTTGATCTTGTTCGTGGGGTTTTTCTAAACGTAATTTAAGATGAAAAGGCGCAAGCAAATCATTACTGTAGAGTAGGTAATACCCTTCTTGATCTTCTAAAATCAGTCCGCCTTCAGCATTGATCTCTTCTAGCAGTGATGGTGGCAGCGCTAAAGATTGCGTGGCTCGATAACTTAATCCCAACGAAAACTGTTGTGCAAGTAAGGCGGTGTAGTCTGCTCTTTGCATGAAGGGTTGGCTGGCAATTTGCTGGCTGAAGCCCATTAAAAGTTTACTTTGAAAGCCAAACTCATCCTGCGAGGTATGAGTTTGCTGACTAAAAGCATCAATTAACCAACCTAATATCACAATCGAGAGTAGGGCACTGGCTAATAAGGAAAGATAAAACTTTTTCATAGCGTTCGCCAGTATACCTTAGCGGCGATCACCAAGCGCTTGCGACGAGTAAATAGCCTCGCCCCCAAATTGTTTTAATTTTTTCAGGTTGCTGGGGATCATCATTAAATTTTTTACGCAGCGCAGAAATGAGCACATCGACACTGCGATCAAGGCCATCATATTCACGGCCCTTGGTTGCTTTGAATACAGCATCTCGCGACACAACTTGCCCTGCGTTACAGGCTAAATAATGCAGTAATAAGTACTCAGCGCTGGATACCCCTTGATCAATATCATTAATAAAAACATTGCGAGATTGTGTATCAATTTTTAAAGAGCCTACCTGAATAATGGTATCATCCGCTTGCGACTCCGAATTATCGTTATTGGCGCGCAGCGCCGCTTTGATCCGCGCTAGTAATGCACGCGGCCTGACCGGTTTCATTATATAATCACTGGCACCGACTTCAAGACCAATCACTTCGTCCATTTCTTCGTCTCGAGCGGTTAGCATAATAATAGGGCTTTGGTAAAATTGACGTAGTTCACGACAGACACTAATACCGTCTTGGCCGGGGAGCATAATGTCGAGTAAAATTAAGTCAGGCTTGAGCTCTTTTACATGACTGACAACTTGGTCGCCTCGCTCACAAATATGAGTTGTGTAGCCTTGCTCAGTTAAATACTCTGCCACCCACTGGGCTAAAGAGCCGTCATCTTCAACAAGTAATATTGTGCCGTAATTATTCATGCTTTATCTCGTTTTAAAAAAGCCGCCAGCGGCGTTTCTTTTGGCGATTTTGATACACCCATTGCAACTGTACTTGTTTTGATGCAATGATCTTACCGGTATCGCTGTTTATTAACTCAAATGAAATGCTTTCAACAGAATCAAAAGCATAATTTAACTTCCCGCTATTTTGTCTAAGCCAGCATTGCATAATATGCTTCGATGTTGCATCACGTAAACAGTAATTACCGATGCTAGTTTGTTGCCAGCTTAACTCAATATCAGCATAGCAGCTGCGTCCTTCTCGCAGTGCAACACAGGTATCGGGCAATGCAATTAAACTACTGTCGTGCGGTTCTTCGCCATCGGCCAATAACGGCTTTGTGTTAAGTAACAGTAATAAAATTACTGTGGTTTTAAAATACATAGCGCACGCCTACCATGGCTTTATGCTGATAATCCTGAGATACAATGGGACTGTTGGAAATTTCATTTGAAAACCAGGTAGATAGCCAGCCACCTAAAAATACCCAGTGTTGATTGAGTGGGTACTCGGCGTGGAATTCAAAAATCATACTCATTGCGGTGTCTGTTTGATAGACCGCACGAGTAGCGGTGGCTTCCTCTGTTGTAATGCCAAAATAGTAATTGGTGAAATCAGCTGAGTAAGCGCTGATACCAACACCGGTGCGAAACTCCCAGTTTTGCCATGGTAAAATATGACTAAAAAAGCTATTTACAACCCAGCCATTATGAGCACTGGAAATGTCATGTAAGTATTCAAAAGAGATTTGTGAGTTTTCAAAGCGGCGGGTAAGGCGTAAGCCAGTATCAAAGTCACTTTTTCGGCTTCGTATTCCTTTAAGTTCTGACACCACTCCACTGCTATAAAAGTCGAGTCCTGTTTCATCAAACCCAGCTTGCATATTAGTGCCAAGAATATCAAGATCCCAATCATACTTATTGATGATGCTATAACCAATAATAATGCCGCCACTGAGTTGGCTATGATCAATATCTAAATAAAAGCGTTCGTAAGAAATAGCAAGGTTAATATCAAGTTCTAGGCCGTCACTGTAAGAATCCATTCCAACTAAATAAGAATCTTCAACATAATAGCCCGCACCCGCGCTCCAATCCCAAGCAAAGCCTGAGGTAGGCTCTAAGGTATTATCAGCATAATAGCGATTGCTGGCATTGCTAGAGGTGCTCCATAAACCCACACTGATCAGTAATAACAGTAGTTTCTGTAGAGTGTGTTGTTTACGTTGCATCCATGATCCAAATAAATTAAGCAGTTGTTAAGTGTATTATATTGTCAAAGAGTTCCTTTGATCTGTAAAAAATTGTAGCCAGTAGTCATTCTGCAGACATGAACTTAGTGTACTTTAATTTTATCGATCAAAATACTACTCAGATAATAGTGCATCATCGGTGTTAGAGCACTCACTTCAGTGCGATTACACGGTCCTTGAAGTTTAGCTAAACTGGTCATTTTAGAAATGGTTTTATAGCTTGGTATACTGACTTCTTGATTGGCACGGGCAAGACGTGCTTGCTCAGTATTTTGTTGATGGATAAAAGTGGCTACTTCAAGCTCATTACTGATCACTTGTTCATCACTGAAGCTGTAAATAAGTGGTTCGCGGTGGAAGCTTGCACTGTCGATTGAGGATTTTCCAAACCACACTACATCACCTGATGCACGATGGATCAGGCGCATGCTAACCTCTGCATTGATGGTTGAGCATTGTTGGATCGGATACAGTTGTGTTATTTGCGCAAATAAAGGATACGCTTTATTCGGTGGTTGTATTTGATATTCAGTATCTTCAATAAAGTTGAGCTCTAGCTGGTGTATAGCTAGGGTATAATCACTATTGCCTTGATCAACGACACGTAAGTTCATAGTCGTTAATGCATCAGTTATTTGTTTAAATAGGGTATCCGTGACACTTGCTTTATCGGCAATAACTTGCACAGTTTGGTTACGAGTAATTTTATGCGCTGGTAATTGTACTGATTTTACTTTCGGTGAAGCATGTTCGGTTTCATAGGCTACTTGATAGCTTTGGCTTTTTAATTGCGGTTTGAGTGGCATTTCTAAAGGCGCAGCAGGTGGCGGCGCAGTGACACAGGCCGTTGTAATGAAAGTAAAAAAAACTATTGATAAATAACGTATGAACACTTTAAAACCCTTTGAAAGCTCGATAATCGGAATATTGTACGTTAGTCTTAATAAAACTTCATGGTATTATAAAGCTAAGAATGTCTTAATCTAGATAAAAATAATAAAAAATGAAGCCTTTTGTGTCGTTAATCAACTCCTTTTTTTTCGTTATCACGTTAGTTTTATTTCAATCGCAGGTTCATGCCAGCAAGCAACAGTGGCAAGAATTTGTCAATGATTATACACAACATCTCGAACATAAATTAAAAAGCAAAGGGATCCCAGGGGCTGCGTTGTCGATAGTTAATGGCCCTGATGATACGCATATACAAGGGTTTGGGGTAACAAAGCTAAATAAGGGCTTAGCAGTCAATGCCCATACTCGGTTTCGCTTAGCATCGGTATCTAAAACGTTTGCAGGCTCACTCAGTGCAAAGTTAGCCAATGAGGGGAAGTTTGCTTTAGACGACCCTGTCAGTAAATTTATTCCAGCCTTCGCCAATACGGATTACAAAAATAATTTAAAAGTTTTTCACTTACTCAGTCACTCCAGCGGTTTAGTACCTAATGCGTATGATAACTTGATTGAATCAAGAATGAGTTACCCTGATATAGTGCAAAAGTTGTTGAGTGTTGAACCTATCTGCCAACCAGGGCAGTGCTATGGCTATCAAAATGTGATGTTTAGCTTAATTGCTGAAGTGATCAAAAGCAGTACTAAATTGGATTACTCTCGGTGGATGAGTGAATTTATATTTTCACCATTAAATATGAATGATGCAAGCCTGGGTTATACAGCGATGGTAACAGATGATAATTATGCTCATCCCCATGTAAGAGGGCGCAAACGCTGGCATACCGCAAAATTGAAAAAAAATTATTACAAGGTACTTCCCGCAGCCGGCGTTAATGCTAGTGCCAGTGATATGGCTATTTGGTTAAAAGCGCAGTTAGGATATTACCCAACGGTATTATCCAGTGCAGTGCTAGCCAGTCAAACTCGTCCTTATACGCATACAAAAAAAGAGTTACGGCGTCGAGTGTGGAAAAAGCACCTTAGCGAGGCCTATTATGGCTTAGGCTGGCGGGTTTACGAATATGATAATGAAACCATTTACTATCATAGCGGCTGGGTGCAAGGATATCGCAGTGACCTTGTAGTAATACCGCACTTAAACATAGGTTTCAGTCTGATCCTTAACGCCGAAACCGGTATCATTAATGAATTAACGACAGAGTTTATTGATCGTGTGTTGCTATTCAAACGCTCACAACAACTAGCAATGTATAAAGAGGAAGACAAATGAACTATATTTTAGCGAGCGTAATATTACTGTTTACTGCGAATTTAACAGCAGCACCGCAAAGTATTTTTTTGTTTCGCCATAGTGAAAAATTAACAGGCAACGATCCCCATCTTACGGATGCCGGCAAGCAACGGGCGCAGCAGTTAGTGAGTCTGCTTAGTAAAGTCCAGCCAACAGCAGTTTTTAGTACGGACTATAATCGCACTATCGAGACCGCAACTCCTATTGCTGAACATTTTAATATTACAATTCAAAGCTACGACCCTCGTGACTTAGCCGCATTTAAACACACTGTTTTAGCGCAAGATGGCGTAGTGGTGATTGTAGGCCATAGTAATACCACGGCAGAATTGGCAAAATTAATAGCGCAAATAGATGTTGAAAAGATGCCTGAAACTGAATTTAACCGCTATTTTATCTTACAAAGCGAAGCGCAAGGTTATCAGTTGAGTGATATGAAGATGAATTTTTGAGCAATGTAATATATTTATTTACAATTTATTGCAGTTGCGTCGCAGATATAAAAAAACCAGCAATTGCTGGTTTTTTTATAGCGGAATAGAAAATTAATTACGTGGTAATTGGATCTTCTTTTCTTCGCTTTGGCGATAAAGCACAAGGGTGTGGCCGATTGACTGTAATTTCTCAGCACCGGTTTCACGAATAATAGCTTCAAAAATCAGTGCTTTAGTCTCACGATCATCAGTAGGTACTTTTACTTTAATAAGTTCGTGGATTTCTAGAGCGCTTTGAATTTCAACTAATACACCTTCAGTTAAACCGTTAGAACCAAGAAGTACAACTGGTTTTAGAGAGTGTGCTTGACCTTTTAAAAACTGCTTTTGTTTGTTCGATAATTTCATGTTGTTACAAATTTTGCTGAATATGGCTTGAATTAAGGGTATTCTAACGCCATCTAGAGAATATTACTAATTAGTTGCGTGTTAATTTATGACGAATAAGAAACTTTCGGCCAGTTCACAGCGATGGTTGAAGGAACATTTTGATGATCCTTATGTTCACGAGGCACAAAAGAAAGGTTGGCGCTCTCGTGCGATTTTTAAACTCGACGAGATCCAAAATAAAGATAAATTACTACGCCCAGCCATGACTGTTGTTGATTTGGGAGCTGCGCCGGGAAGCTGGTCACAGTATTTAGCAGAAAAAGTAGGCGATAAAGGGCAGGTGATCGCTTGTGATATATTACCTATGGATTCATTGGCCGGCGTTGATTTTTTGCAAGGAGATTTCCGAGAAGAAGCTGTTTTAGATGCGTTATTAAATCGCATTAATGGTAAAAATGTTGATGTGGTGCTCTCTGATATGGCACCAAATATGAGTGGTAATAGCTCCGTTGACCAAGCTGGAAGCATGTATTTAGTGGAATTAGCATTAGATATGTGTAGCCAAGTTTTAAAGAAAAATGGTGCATTTGTTGTTAAAGTATTCCAAGGTGAAGGCTTTGATGAATTCTTAAAAACAGTGCGTGATAGCTTTAAAACTGTAAAAATCCGTAAACCCGACGCCTCACGTGCGCGATCACGTGAAGTATATATAGTAGCGACAGGCTACAAACTGTAGTACAGTTGTCAGGCGTTTAGTTGAATTTAAATTAATTGGATACAAGAGGTTAACCCCTTGAGCGATATGGCGAAAAATCTAATACTCTGGCTGGTCATTGCAGTTGTGCTAATGTCAGTATTTCAGAGCTTTAATGGTGGCGATCAAACAGACCGTCAAACTAGTTACAGTCAATTTGTAAAAGATGCCCGAAGTGGCGCTATACAAGAAGTGGCAATCGAAAGTACCAGTGGCACAATTACTGGCACTAAAACCAATGGCGATCGCTTTCAAACGATCATGCCTATTTATGATAAAGACATTCTTAATGACTTATTAAAAAGTGATGTGAATGTAAAAGGTGTGAAGCCAGAAGAGCAATCATTCTTAGCGAGCATCTTAATTTCATGGTTCCCAATGTTATTACTAATTGGGGTATGGATTTTCTTCATGCGTCAAATGCAAGGCGGCGGTGGCAAAGGTGCTATGTCGTTTGGCAAGAGTAAAGCACGCTTAATGAGTGAAGACCAAATTAAAACCACCTTCGCAGATGTTGCCGGTTGTGATGAAGCTAAAGACGATCTAACAGAGCTTGTTGATTTCTTACGTGATCCATCTAAATTCCAAAAACTTGGCGGTAGTATTCCTAAAGGCGTATTAATGGTTGGTCCTCCAGGTACGGGTAAAACCTTACTTGCTAAGGCCGTTGCTGGTGAAGCAAAAGTACCATTCTTTACGATTTCAGGTTCAGACTTTGTTGAGATGTTTGTTGGTGTGGGTGCTTCGCGTGTTCGAGATATGTTTGAACAAGCGAAAAAAGCAGCGCCATGTATCATCTTTATCGATGAAATTGATGCCGTAGGCCGTAAACGTGGCGCAGGTATGGGTGGTGGTCACGATGAGCGTGAGCAAACACTTAACCAAATGCTAGTAGAGATGGATGGCTTTGAAGGCAATGAAGGTATTATCGTTATTGCCGCGACTAACCGCCCAGATGTACTTGATCCAGCATTACTTCGTCCTGGTCGTTTTGACCGTCAAGTAGTGGTTGGCTTACCTGATATCCGTGGCCGTGAACAGATCCTTAAAGTACATATGCGAAAAGTGCCATTAGGCGATAACGTAGAAGCTTCTGTTATTGCGCGTGGTACACCTGGATTTTCTGGTGCTGATTTAGCAAACTTAGTCAATGAAGCGGCTCTATATGCTGCACGTGGTAATAAACGTGTTGTTAGCATGGCTGAATTTGATGCTGCTAAAGATAAAATCATGATGGGCGCAGAGCGCAAGACCATGGTGATGAGCGAGAAAGAAAAAGAAATGACTGCGTATCATGAAGCCGGACATGCAATTGTTGGCCGCATCGTACCAGAGCACGATCCTGTTTATAAAGTATCGATTATTCCACGTGGCCGTGCCCTTGGTGTAACGATGTATTTACCAGAGCAAGACCGTGTTAGTCACTCTAAAGAGCTATTGGAATCTATGATTTCAAGCTTATATGGTGGCCGAATTGCTGAAGCACTGATTTATGGTGAAGATAAAGTAACTACCGGTGCTAGTAACGATATTGAACGTGCTACTGACATTGCGCGCAAAATGGTTACACAGTGGGGCCTAAGTGAAAAATTAGGGCCATTACTATACGCTGAAGATCAAAATGAGATGTACATGGGTGGCGGCGGTGGTCGTGCCATGAGCATGTCGGATGAAACGGCAAAAGTAATTGATGCTGAAGTTCGTTTGTTCTCAGATCGCAACTATCAACGCGCTGAGCAAATCTTGAAAGATCATATTGATATTCTGCATTCAATGAAAGATGCATTAATGAAATATGAAACGATTGATGCTAAGCAAATTGATGATCTAATGGCACGTCAGCCTGTACGTGAACCACGTGATGCGCATGACCGCCGTGATACTGCTGATAAAAAACCAGCAGTTGAAGAGAGCAAAGCAGAGCCAGTTGCTGAAAAAGACGACAAGCCAGCTCAAAAAGATGAAACAAATCTTGATGATAAAGCTGAATAACAGTTAAAATAGCTAAACGAAAAGCCCCGATTGTCGGGGCTTTTTTGTAACTGGTTAAATAAAGTATATATATCAATGCAATGGATGTATTGAAGGTGATAGATGACCACAGTTAAGTTACCTAGAGGTCGCAGTTTACACCTCGACACCCCAGTTATAATGGGGATCTTGAATGTCACTCCTGACTCTTTTTCAGATGGTGGGCGCTACTATCAAACAGACAGCGCTGTCATACAAGCTCAAAAGTTACTCGCAGATGGTGCTACCATATTAGATATTGGTGGCGAATCAACACGTCCTGGTGCGCCTGATGTTAGCCTTGAGGATGAATTAGCCAGAGTAATACCCGCAATCGAGGCAATTCGTGCCCACAGTGATAGCGCCGTTAATGATTGCATCATTTCGATTGATACCAGTAAAAGTGAAGTAATGCGTCAAGCTATTCTAGCTGGTGCTGATATTGTTAATGATGTGCGTGCTTTACAAGAGCCAAACGCACTGGCAACAGTTGCTCAGTATCCAGACGTTGCGGTGTGTTTAATGCACATGCAAGGCCAACCTCGAAGTATGCAAAACTCTCCACATTACGATGATTTATTCAGTGATATAAATGATTTTTTTGTACAGCGGATCAATGCCTGTGAAACAGCGGGTATTCAGCGCCAGCAAATTATTTTAGACCCCGGGTTTGGCTTTGGTAAAACCCTCAGTCACAACTACCAATTACTGGCGCGGTTTAATGAATTTAACCACTTTGGTTTACCTGTTTTAGCAGGACTATCGCGCAAATCAATGATTGGCAACTTATTAAATAGACAAACAAACGAGCGCCTTGCTGGCAGTTTAGCAGGGGCATTAATTGCAGCGCAAAATGGCGCAAAAATTATTCGTGTACATGATGTAAAAGAAACCGCAGATGTGCTTGGCGTGTGGCAAGCTTGCGAACAAGGAATTTAAAAATGAAAGAAAGAAAGTATTTTGGCACCGATGGTGTACGTGGCATGGTAGGTGAATACCCAATTACACCAGAATTTGCACTTAAATTAGGTTGGGCTGCAGGCAAGGTACTATCAAAAAATGGCACTAAGAAAGTCATTATTGGTAAAGATACTCGCATTTCTGGTTATATGTTAGAGACATCACTTGAAGCGGGTTTGATCGCCGCAGGTATCGATGTGGTATTACTTGGCCCGATGCCGACGCCAGCCGTTGCATATTTAACGCAAACATTTCGTGCTGAAGCTGGAATTGTGATCAGTGCATCTCATAACCCATATCATGACAACGGCATTAAGTTTTTTTGTGGCCGAGGTTTGAAGTTAGCTGATGAAGTTGAGCTACAAATTGAAGCAATGCTTGATGAACCAATGACCTGTGTAGCATCTGATAAGCTAGGTAAAGCCCGCCGTTTAGAAAGCGCTGATGGCCGTTATATTGAGTTTTGTAAAAGCCAATTCCCACAAGGCCTGTCGTTAGAAGGTTTAAAGATTGTATTAGATTGTGCCAATGGTGCAACTTATCATATCGCACCATCAGTAATGCGTGAATTAGGCGCGCAGATAATTAGCCATGCTTGCGAGCCAAATGGTGTAAACATCAACCTAGAATGCGGTGCGACCCATGTTGATGCATTAAAACGCAAAGTATTAGAACATAATGCTGATGTCGGCATTGCCTATGATGGTGATGGCGACCGTGTAATGATGATTGATCACAATGGCCGTGTCTTTGATGGTGATGATATTGTTTATATTATTGCCTGCCAAGCTGCCAATGATGACATGTTAGGCGGTGGTGTTGTTGGCACGGTAATGTCTAATATGGGTCTTGAAAACGCGCTTAAAGCGAAAGGTATTGAGTTTGCTCGCAGTAAAGTGGGTGACCGTTATGTAATGGAATTACTACAAGAAAAAGGCTGGAAAATCGGCGGTGAAAGCTCAGGGCATGTATTGAATCTGGATTTGATCAGCACCGGTGATGGCATCATTTCAAGCCTACAAGTTTTGGCTGCTATGGTGGCGCAAAATCGTACGCTAAAAGATCTTGGCGCAGGGTTTGTTAAATACCCGATGAAGATGATTAATGTGCGCTATAAAGCGGGCACAGATCCAACACTTGCACCAGAGGTTATTGCTGCGGTTGCTGATGTTGAAAAACAACTTGCTGGTAAAGGCCGTGTGTTATTACGTAAATCTGGCACTGAGCCGGTTGTTCGCGTGATGGTAGAAGCCGAAGAAGAGAAAATAGTCCTTGATAGTGCACAAAAAATTGCTGCAGTTGTCGAATCTATGAGCAAACAAACTGATTAAGAACAATAACCTCTTGTAACTTTGGGCGAGTCGAGTTACTATCTCGCCCGCTTTCTAATGTGGAGTGGAAAAATGGCAATACGCAAGCCAATGGTCGCAGGCAATTGGAAAATGAACGGCTCGAAAGAGTTAGTACAGCAATTATCTGACGCTATCAACAACGTAAAATCAGATCAGATAGACGTTGTGGTATTTCCACCTTACCCATTGTTACCTATGCTAACAGCAACAGGTGTAACAACTGGGGCACAAACGGTTTCTGAAAATGAACCGGGTGCATTTACTGGTGAAGTTGATGCGCAATTAATTAAAGATTTAGGTTGCCAATATACGTTAGTTGGTCACTCTGAACGTCGTAGTATCTACGGCGAAAGCAATGACACTGTTGCAGCTAAGTTTGCTCGTGCACAACAAGTGGGTTTAACACCTATCTTATGCGTTGGTGAAAGTGAACAGCAACGCGAACAAGGTCAAACTGAATTAGTCGTTGCTGCACAAATTGATGCAGTAATTGATAAATTAGGTCTAGCAGCACTGAAAGATTCTGTGATAGCATACGAGCCCGTTTGGGCCATTGGCACAGGTAAGACTGCATCGCCTGAACAAGCACAACATGTGCACAAATTTATCCGTGATAAAATTGCTGATAACAGTAGTGATTTAGCACAAGGGCTGACCATTCTTTATGGTGGCAGCGTAAATGAAAAAAATAGCGAATTATTATTTGCACAACCAGATATAGACGGCGGCCTGATTGGTGGCGCTAGTCTAAAAGCAGAGTTATTTACTGCAATCTGCGAAAGTGCAAAAGGGACCGTATAAGATGTACGAAATTTTATTAGTAGTTTATTTAGTTGTTGCTTTAGCGCTTGTTGGTATGGTTTTAATTCAACAAGGTAAAGGCGCGGACATGGGTTCATCATTTGGTGCTGGTGCCTCTGCAACCGTTTTCGGTTCGTCAGGTGCAGGTAACTTTATGACAAAAACAACTACAATCTTAGCCAGTGTTTTCTTTGTGCTAAGTATTGTACTAGGTAACTTAACTGCAGGTCAGATCAAAAAGACTGATGAGTGGGAAAACCTAGAAGCAGCACCAGCAGTTGAAACAATTGCTCCTGCAGCTGATGATGTTCCAGTAACATCAACGAAAGAGAAATCTGACGTACCAAATTAATATTTATTAAAAGTATCGTTAAACGATTTATCAACCTCAAATAAATCATATGTTTAACACCTAAAGCGAAAGCTTTAACAATGCGGTTGTGGTGGAATTGGTAGACACGCTACCTTGAGGGGGTAGTGCTTTCGGGCGTGGGGGTTCAAGTCCCCCCAACCGCACCATCTTTTAAGAACCAGTAACAGCGATGTTACTGGTTTTTTGCTTTTCGTGGTCTGCAATTAGCACAGACTCTCACCTCGGTTAGCTCCTCCTGTTTATTATACCAATCGTGTTAAGTTACTAACGCAGTTAGCGCTTTATTTAGCGCGCTAGAATGATTAAATATTTAAGTCGATTGGTATTAAAATTAGCATCACTTCAAGTATAGCGCTGTAGCGCACAGACGAAAAACGACGGTTAGTCCAAGTTATCAATACCTATTACGTTCTTTGATATATGGATTTATCCATTGGAGGCCTGAGTGACTACAACGTGCACCTTACCAGTTTGTAAGCAATCATTTATTAAACTATTTACCTAGACTCGAATACCAATGGTTTGTTGAAAATTGCACGCCAGTAGAGCTGTTGTTTGGCGAAACACTCAATATTGCTGATAAAGTGATATTGAGTGTTTATTTTCCAGTGATGGGGTGGAGAGTTTTGGTCTGATGGTTATTTTGCAAATACGGTAGGAAAACATGGTGACGGATCAATGATAAGAAAGTATGTGAAAAACTAAGGAAATAATTATGACCAACTCCATTTGGATCATCAGTTAGCTATGTTCTAACCAAATACCCCACTCACGAAGTGAGTACTGCGTTAGCAGAAGGGCTTGCCCGGGGATGTTTATTAAATTGTTAGTCAGTCCATAGTTACAATAGTAGGGGCTACCTCAGTAAACTATAGGCCGCAGGTAAACTAGTTATTACTTTCTTTGTTATGTTCTTCACGTGCAGCTTGTAATTCGTCAACGAGCTGTTGGGCTTTTTGCTTGGTTTTTTCAGTTAACTCGCCTGCTGCTTCTTTACTTTCAATCCAGGCATCTAAAGCCACCTCTTTGCCATCATCATACATATCAAGGCCAAGTTTTTTACTTTCTTGCAGTAGCTCATCAAGTGATTCACCTTTAAATTGATTGCTGGTTTCTTTTACTTCATCCCATGCATCATTAAGTGCTTTTTTAACCTCAGTTTTAGCTTCTGCGGCATCTTTTTTTGCTTCGCTAGCATCTTCACAACCGGTTAGTGCTACACAGCCTAATAAAACTAAACTTGCTAATTTGTTCATATTCGTTCCTTTGTATAATAATGATGTCCCGAGGAATATTTCCTCTGGTACAGTATTGATGGCAATCTTAAAACAAGCAATATACAGGCTCGAAAATGAATATACCTCGAACAGCACGACTTAATTTTAAATTAATGGATGAAAATGACAGTGCGCTACTGTTTGAACTCGATAACGACCCACAGGTTATGGAGTACCTTACTCGTGGCAAGACGACGACCATGAGTACCATCAAAGACGTTTTTATTCCGCGCATGCAAGCCTACCGCAATCCACAACAGGGCTGGGGGCTTTGGCAAGTTAACCTTAATGAAAATGACAGTTTTATTGGTTGGATATTAATTCGGCCAATGGGGTTTTTTACTGCAGAGCCTGATTTTAGTGATATTGAAATTGGCTGGCGCTTTAAACGCACAAGTTGGGGTAAAGGTTACGCCAGTGAAGCCGCGCAAGCCGTTGCCGATGTGATCACCGCCAATGTTGAGATCAAGGCACTTAGCGCCACTGCACTAAAAGACAATAACGGCTCGATTAAAGTGATGGAAAAGCTGGGTCTGCAGTTTATTGAACACTATACCTATAGCGACGAGTTCGGCGAGTTACCAGCCGTGTTATATCGAAAATTTGTGTAAAGTTATTCATTGTAGTTTGACCCTTGTTAACTGAATGTGTATTAATGGGGTTAATAAAATAATCAAAAAATAAAATCAACAAGGAATTAAATATGTTTGCAGGTGTAAAACATTTACTGATTTTTAGTGTCGTTGTAATGCAGTTACACATAACTGCATTGGCAGCTAGTGGAAAAACAGCCCAAGCGGCAGTGGCTATGCCCGATAGTTACAGTAGTGACGTAGCAAGAGCCATTTTGGAGCAGGGCGGTAACGCGGTTGATGCAGCCATTGCTGCGCAGTTTGTATTAGCCGTTACTTTGCCTGAAGCGGGAAACATTGGCGGTGGTGGTTTTATGCTGATCCAAAAAGACGGGCAAGGCGACTTTATAGATTACCGCGAAACAGCTCCAATTGCCGCCCATCGCGATATGTATTTGGATGACAAAGGTAATGTGGTTGCAAATAAATCGATATACGGCATTCACGCCAGTGGGGTACCCGGTAGTGTGGCGGGTATGTGGCTTGCTCATCAAAAACACGGCACACTTGATTGGAAAACCCTTGTTGAGCCTGCAGTAACGTTAGCCGAACAGGGTTTTATTGTTCACCCGAAATTAGCCAGCAGTATTGAGCGCTACATTGCCCGCATGGCTAAAAAAGACGTAACAATTAACTTTGCTGATTATTTTGCCAGCGCTAAAGCGAATCAAAACTTTAAGCAACCTGAGCTTGCAGCCACGTTAAAACGTATTCGCGAGCAAGGTAAGGCAGGATTTTATGAAGGCGAAACTGCTAAAATCATTGCCGATTTTATGGCTGAACATGGCGGGATCATTACCCAAGCGGATTTAAAATCCTATCAAGCAAAATCACGTACACCAATGAAAGCAGCTTGGAACGGTTACCAAGTACTTACATCACCACCACCAAGCTCCGGCGGTATTGCAATAATACAATGGTTAAAAATGTACGAGCTGACTAAACCCAAAGCAGGGCTTGAGCATAACTCCACAGCATATATTCATTTATTAGCAGAAATTGGCAAACGCGTATTTGCTGATAGAGCAGAGTACTTAGGTGATCCAGACTTTTTTGATGTGCCAAAGAGCGAATTAATCGCCATGGATTATCTTAAAAAGCGCAGTAGCAGCATCACACTCGATAAAATATCGACGACTGAAAACATTAAACCTGGGTTATATGAAAGCGAACAAACCACGCATTTTTCTATAGTTGATAAATGGGGTAATGCAGTATCGAATACCACCACCATTAATTTAGGTTATGGCAGTGGTGTAGTCGTTGCTGGCGCGGGCTTTTTGCTTAACGATGAAATGGATGACTTTAGTGCCAAACCAGGGGTGATGAATGTATTTGGCGCGCTCGGTGGTAAAGCCAATGAAATCCAGCCGCATAAGCGTATGCTTAGCTCAATGACGCCAACTATCTTACTCAAAGGCAATAAAGTTAAAATGGTCACCGGCTCACCGGGCGGCACCACCATAATAAGCTCGGTGTACGAATCTATTTTAAATGCGGTTGAATTTAATATGAGCGCCGATGAAGTGGTAAATAGCCCGCGTTTTCATCATCAACTTTGGCCTAAAAATGTGATCCGTCATCATGCAGGGTTAGATGCAAGCGTTGTTAAAGCACTAGAGAAAATGGGCTACACCTTAGACGAGCGCCATTTTGGTGATATGCATGTGATCATCGAACGTGATGGCAAACTAGATGCCAGCTCAGAAGCGTCAGGGCGCGGTAAGGCGATGGTGTTTTGATCGCAGCTTTAAGCGGTAAGTCATAAGTTGTAAGATTGCTTGGTGTTAAATTAAGCGATTGTAGTTGGGGTGAGGGTAACGAAGCCCAATTACAAAAAGGTTTTAGGAGCTAGGTAACTAGGTGCTAGGGGAGTGTATTGTAAGCGCGAGTTTACCTCGCGCAGTACGCAGTTTAATGAAATTGGCTGTCAGCGAACGACTCGCCATAGCATGTGGTATCACCAGCACCAAAAGTAGGCGCTTGGAAGCGAAGGCCCTTGTCGAAGCTCAAAAACAAAAGTAATTAATATTGCGCTAGGCAATGACTATTTAGCTTCACAAGGTTTAGCGTCATTGAGATCTTTGGATCAATATTCATTACGGGAGATGAACCGCCCATAGCACTTCCTGTTAATAAAAGTGCATGATGGGTGGTGTGGGGGCTGGAGGTTAGAGACCTCCGGCTACCCGATTATTTTTTATGGCACTGCAAAGTTTACTGCGTGGACATTGGTTAAATTAATTTGTTGTTTTGCATGCCACAGATCGTAGTTATCTTGCATTGCTAACCAACTCTCAGGAGTTCTGCCAATGGCTTTAGATAAGCGAAGTGCCATTTCTGGTGAGATTGCACTTTGACCTTTTAGAACTCTATTTAATGTAGACGATGCTACATCTAGTTGTTTAGCTAAATAACGGCAACTAAAGCCTGCAGGCTCTAGGTAAACGTCATAGATAAACTCTCCTGGGTGTGGTGGATTATGCATAGTCATTAGTGATAGTCCTCATAATTGAGAATGTATGCATTACCATCGATAAACTCAAAAGTAATGCGCCAGTTACCATTTACAGTAATAGACCAAATCCCGTCACGATCCCCTTTGAGAGGGTGCAATTTAAAACCGGGTAAATTGATATCATCAATTTCTTGTGCGGTATCTATTGCTGCAAGTTGCATGCGCAATTTGCGTTGATGTTTGGCCTGAATTCCAGAAATACTTCCTGTTTGGAAGTATTTCTTGAGGCCTTTATGTTTGAAAGATTTAATCATGACACAAGTATAGCGCGATGCGCATCACTCGTCGATAAAAATATCGCCCAATTAAGCGGACGGAAACAGTTGGCTAAAATGTGGATCGAAGCGAAACTAACTGTTTTTTTGTTCTTGTTTAACAGCTTGTTATACGTTTTTATACAAATCGTGCAAGCATTCATTTTCTATGTCGTTAAGCAGAGTGTCACCGTGCGTTAACTTTAGGTTGTTAGAGTCACCTGTATCAAAAATTGACCTGACACCATCGAGTACACAAAGGAAACCAAAAACAGATTCATTTACAGCATCAGATATAATACTTTTTACCATCTCTTTATCCGAGTCACTTAAGGAATTAAACCAAGCCTCCTGAAACGTATAACGAGCTTGTAGAATAACCCGTTTTTAATTTATTTTTATTGATGCATTAACCATAGCCGAGTTCCTATTTTGATTCAATTAGTTACTTCGATTCTACGTAAAATATAAAAAGAGGATTTGCTGTTGCTTTAATGGGCGTTTTGGAATGTATGACAGGTGTTTAAGTGGCTTATTTGATGAGGTAGCAGCTTACCTTTATTAATGCATCGTGTTTTACGCATGCTAATATTAGCCTTTAAGATAATCCTCATTTACTTCTCATTCTCTGCTCTTTGTGCAAAAAATCTTTTATTGAATTATTCACAAAGAGGTTCAGAGACGCTGCGCATTAGAGTAATAGATTAGCTTCATCTACTCGATGCCTCGTAAAACATAGACATAATGACTCCCACACGGTGTTAGCCTCCGCTTTTCGTGGGTTAGCTTAATTCAAAGCCAGAGCCATAATTAGTTTGTCTATCAACTAAACAGCAGAGGCTAACATGAATAAACATAG